>JAEUMI010000091.1 GCA_016792825.1 Hyphomicrobiales bacterium | reverse complement strand
CAGCTTCGGATAGGGTTCATGCAGCGCCCCGGGAATGGTGCCATGCCGTTCGCGCTCCGCTTTTTCCCGCAAATCCACCAGCGCCACATCCGCCCGCCCCACAAGTTGCAAGGCATCGGCGGCAAACACCGCCCAGCCCTTTTGCGCCACCTCATCCTGCGCCAGCCCGATGCGCATGTTGGCCGGAACCGCCACATCCATCATCTTCGGGTTCGGCAGCTTCAGGTTGTTCATCAGTTCCACATATTCGTCCACGGACTTCACCTGCAGCCGTGGATTGCTGCGCCGCTCCTCGCCGATGGTGCTCACCGTGTCGCCCTTGTAGTCATGCGCCGGGTAGACCAGCGTGTCGTCGCGCAGCTTCAGCAACCGGTTGAAGATCGAGTCGTATTGGGCCCGGGCATCGCCGTTCTGGAAGTCCGTCCGCCCGGTGCCGCGGATCAGCAGCGTGTCGCCGGTGAAAACCCGGTCATCCATGGTGAAGGAGTAAGAATCATCCGTGTGCCCCGGCGTGTAGATCACGTCGAGGCTCACCCCCTCTATGTCGAGCTTGTCGCCGTCCGCCAGTCGCAGGGACACCACGTCAGCCTTCGTATGCTCGCCCATCACCGTCACGCAGCGCGTCCGGTCGCGCAGCGCCCCGAGCCCCGTCACATGGTCCGCATGCAGATGGGTGTCCACCGCCTTCACCAGGCGAAGGTCGAGTTCATTCATCAATTGCAGGTACCTGTCCACCTTTTCGAGGACCGGATCGATGATCAGGGCCTCGGCGCCCCTGCGGCTGGCGATGAGATAGCTGTAAGTACCGGAGACACTATCAAAAAGCTGGCGAAAAATCACAGGCGGGCCTCCAGATGGGAAGGCAGCTTACGTTTCCGCCATGGCGAGCGTCAAGCCACCCAGGTCACGGCGGGTTTCGTGTATTTATTGAAGAACAATGGCCCCGCCGCTGGGGAGTGACGGGGCCCGGCTACCGGTAAAAGGGGCTACTTAAAACCAATAACCTTTGCCCTTGTGCGAACGCGGGCAAGCCGCCGCTCACTTCGCGATGCAAGCATCATTGGTGGCCGGCGACAGCGCATTAACTTGGAACGGGCAAAACGGTTCCCCGTGAATCGTTCTATTTTCATCAGATCAACCCGCGGCGAAAGAATGCGGCGCCTCAGCGCCGCACTTCGAAAATCATGTTGAAAGGCGTTTCGGCAGCCCGGCGGAAATGCGTGAAGCCTGCCTGGCGGAAAACTTCGGCCAGCCGCGCCTGCCCGGCCTGCGCACCCAGAACGAGATGGCCGCCTTCCGAAATCGCATGGGCCGTGCAGATCATCGTCGATGCCGAATAGTAAAGCTGCGCCACTGGCGAAAGGTTGTCCTCGATGCGGTCATGGGCGAAGGGCTCGACCAGCAGAACCGTGCCGCCGGGCGCCAGCGCCGCGGCCGCATGCCGGGCCGCAGCCACCGGATCGCCCAGGTCGTGCAGGGTGTCGAAGAAACAGATGAGGTCATAGCGTCCGGGATAGGTGTCAGCCTTGGCCATGCCGAATTCGGTCTGGTGCGTGACCCCTGCCGCCGCCGCATGCTGCCGCGCTTCCTCTATAGATGGAGCGTGCGTATCGAAGCCGTGGAAGCGCGACTTCGGAAAGGCCTCGGCCATCAGCAGCGTTGAATGGCCATGGCCGCAGCCCACGTCGGCCACGCTGATGCCTTTTTCGAGCCGCGCCACCACGCCGTCCAGCGCCGGCAGCCACTCCGACACGAGGCTGGCGCGGTAGCCGTTTCGGTAGAACGAGGCCACGCCGCAGGCCAGCCTGCCGTCATGTTCGCCCCAGGCAATGCCCTTGCCGGTGCGGAAGGCGTTGAGGGCCTTCTCCTCGTCGAACCACATGGACGCCGGCACGTTCCAGGCATGCGGGATGAAGACCGGGCTGTCCTCGTCCGCCAGCACCATCGCCTGCTCAGGCAGCAGTTCGTAGGTGTCACTTGCCCCATGATAAAAAAGGTAGCCGCCCGCCGCCTGGGCGTTAAGCCATTCGCGCACATAGCGTTCGGCGCAGCCCGCACGCTTGGCCACCTCCTTGGAGCTCAAGGGACCGGCCCCGGCCAGGGCCTTGTAAAGGCCGAGCTTGCTGCCGAGGCTCACCATCACGCCCATATAGCCGGCCGTTACGTCGGAGATGGCGCGCATCACGAAGCTTTCGAGCTTCGCCTGGTTGATCACGTGTTGGTCCATTGTCTTGCTTCCTTTCCGGGGTTCGCTTACTTTGCTTGGAGTGGCGGCCTTATGGATGCACGCCGGGATGTGCGACAGAGCCGCAATCGCCCGAAACCGGTTCATTCGTGCCACTCCGGACTTTCAACTGTGAACCCCGGATAAAGCACGATGGCCAGGCAAGCGAACGACACCGGATCGAAATCCCTGCACGTCAGCCTGGTTGCCCTGCCTGAAGCGGCGATCTCGACGCTGGCCGGCATGTATGACGTGATGAGCGGGGCCGCCATGATGGGCGTTGCCAGCGCCGGGACAAAACCGCCTTTCCGCGTCGAGATTGTGGGCGAAACCGTTGGCCCGTTGCTGCTCGCCAGCGGCTTGCCGATCACCGTGCAGCGTGCGGTGGGGGCTATCGACAAAACTGACATCGTGATCGTGCCATCGGTGCTGCTGAAAAAGTCGGGCTGGGAAAAAGGCCGCTACCCGCAGCTGGTAAATTGGTTGGAGCGCATGCATGAGGGCGGTGCAATACTTTGCTCCGCCTGTTCCGGCCTGTTCCTGCTGGCCGAGACCGGGCTTTTCGACGGCAAGGATTCCACGGTGTTTTTCGGCTATGCCCGTAACTTCGCCGCGCTCTACCCTGCCGTTGCCATTCATCCGGAACGGGTGCTGGTGATCTCCGGCTTGCGCGAGGAGCTTGTCAGTTCCGGCGCCTCGACGACCTGGCACGATTTGGTGCTCTACCTCATCGCGCGCCACGCAGGCGCCACCACGGCCCAGGAGGTGGCCCGCCTGTTCGCTCTGCAATGGCACCAGGACGGCCTTGCCCCGTTCATCGTCTTCGAAGGCCGGAGTGACCATGGTGATGGTGAAATCCAGGCTGCACAAACCTGGCTCGCAAACCATTTCTCGGTCGCCAACCCGGTGGAGGAAATGATCAAGCGTTCAAAGCTCGCCGAACGCACTTTCAAGCGGCGCTTTGCTGCCGCCACGGGCCTCACGCCCATCGCCTATGTGCAGCGTCTGCGGATAGAGGATGCCAAGCGCCGCCTGGAGCGCACCGATACGTCGGTGGACGAAATTAGCTGGCGCGTTGGCTATGAGGACGCCGCGTTTTTCCGCCGTCTGTTCAAGCGCACCACCGGCATGGCGCCAGGAGCCTACCGCAAGCGCTTCCGGATTCCTGAATTTGCGAGGACTTAGCTAAGCGCTCCTTATCAGCATGGCGAGAGCATGTTAGCTGCCCGTTTCGTTTGCCGCCTGCCCGCGCTTGTGGGCGAGAAGCGCCATCAACCGCTTGTCACGCCACACCTGCCGCTTTTGCAGGTGCTCCGCCGGCAAAAGGGCCCGCCGCTCCGCTTCTACCACATTCATCACCTCGCCCGTCCAATCCACGCGCCGCTGCATTTGGCTGAACAGGTTTTCATAAATTCCCTGGTAGCGCTCCGCGTAATCGCGCACCCCGCCGGGCGCGTTGAGGTCCATCGTTTCAAACGGCCCCATGAACGACCAGCGCAGCGCCAGCCCGTCTCTGATCCCCGTGTCAATGTCTTCAACCGAGGCATAACCATCAGCCACCAGCCGGAAGGCTTCTTCCATAAGCGCACCCTGCATCCGGTTCATGATGAAGCCATCAAGCTCGCGCTTCATCACCAATGGCGCGTGCCCGGCCGCTACCAGAAAACGCCGCGCCCGTTCAACTGTCTCAAGGCTCGTCCATGGCGAAGGCACAATTTCGGCTGCCGGAATCAAATAGGGTGGATTGATGGGATGGACAACGACGCAGCGGCTTCGACCCTTGAGATGCTCGGTGAAGCGGGACGGCAAAAGCGCCGACGTTGAACTCGCCAAAATGGCATCGGCCCGGGCTGCGCCATCAAGCGCCTCGAAAACCATTTTCTTCGTGGTCAGGACCTCCGGTGTGTTTTCCTGCACATAGGTTGCCTCCGCCAAAGCTTCAGCCATGCTCGAAGCAACCGAGATCAGGCTCATCACTGATGCGGGTGTCTTGCCGTTCAGCAGGTCAGTGCGTGCCAGGTCTTCCAGAACCCCTTCGATGTAAGCCAATGCCCCTGCCGTTTGGTCTGCTGTTTGATCCCACAGCCGCACCCGTACGCCTGCCCGCGCAAAGCTGATGGCCCAGGCCCGGCCAATGAAGCCGCTGCCGATAATGGCCGTGTCGGTGACAGGATGGTCGGCGGTCATTTTGCACTCCGGGTGATGACTTGAAGAAAGCACATTCGCAGCTATAAAGGACCTATGGCAACTGAAATGGGCAAGGCCTTCAACATCCCAGAGGATACGGTTTGGACTGATGTATCCCCCGGCAACCGGCGCGCCGTGCTTGCCCAGCGGCCGGAACTCATGCTTGTTGCCTTCAGCTTTGAAAAGGGCGCCATAGGAGCCCTTCATTCCCATCCCCATACCCAGGTCAGCTACGTGGCAGAAGGCAGCTTCGACGTAACCATCGATGGTGTTACCACCAGGCTTCCCGCAGGTGGCAGTTACATCGTCGCCCCGAATCTTGTTCATGGTGTTGTGGCCCTCGAGAAGGGCCTGTTGATTGACACCTTCACGCCACGCCGCGACGATTTTGTTGCGCCCGGAGGTGCTCCCAAGACAAGCAATGCCCTATATTGAAGTCATCCTTGTTCTGCTTCTCATTCTGCTGAACGGCCTGCTGGCCATGTCGGAACTTGCCATCGCCTCGTCGCGCGCCGTCAAGCTGCGCGCCATGGTCGAGCGGAACGTGAACGGAGCGCGCCGGGCCCTGATCCTCGCCTCAAATCCGGGCCGGTTCCTGTCGACGGTCCAGATCGGCATAACCTTGATCGGCATTTTGGCCGGCGCCTTCTCCGGCGCCACGCTGGGCGGAAGGGTCTCCGATTGGTTCATCATCCTTGGCGTGCGGGAAAATGTGGCCGAGCCTCTCGGTTTTGGCCTGGTGATAGGCTTGATCACCTACCTCTCATTGATCATAGGCGAGCTGGTGCCCAAGCAAATCGCCCTGCGCAATCCTGAGCGCATCGCCTGCCTCGTAGCCCCGGCGATGACGATCCTGGCCAAGGTGTCAGCACCCCTTGTCTGGCTCCTCGAGCACTCGGGTCGTCTGGTGCTCATGCTCCTCGGTCAGCATCGGATGAAGGACAGCACCGTCACCGATGCGGAAATCCACGCCCTCATCGCCGAAGCGGAATCCGAAGGCGTGTTGGAGCCCGAGGAACGCACCATGATTGCCGGCGTCATGCGCCTGGGCGACAGGTTGGTGCGCACCATCATGACACCCGCCGCCGACGTGGAAATGATCGACATCGATCAAACTCCCGCAAAGATCGGAAAACAGATGGCCGACAGCGGACACTCCCGCTTTATTGCCTATGAGAAAACCCGGGAGAACATCATCGGCGTGCTGCAGGCCAAGGACGTTGCCGCCGCACTGCTGCGGCGCCGCGCCCCTCAAATGAGAAAATTGGTGAAGCAGGCCCCCGCACTTCCCGAAACCCTCGACGCTCTTGATGTCGTGAATCGTCTCAAGGAGTCGGATGTGCATTTCGGACTTGTCTATGACGAGTATGGCAAGTTCGAAGGCGTGGTCACCACCACGGATATTCTTGAAGCCATCGTAGGTGTGTTTCGCCACGACGAGTCAGAACCCGAACCTGACATCCACGAACGCGACGATGGCTCCCTGCTGGTGTCAGGGGGCACTCCCATTGACCTGTTGTCCGATCGCCTCGGCATGTCGATACCGCCCACCCGCGACTACCAGACCGTGGCCGGCTTTGCGCTGGACCGCCTGGGCCGCATTCCCAGGCCAGGCGATTCGTTCACTGAGCGTGAATACCACTTCGAGATTGTCGATCTTGATGGCCGGAGGATTGACAAATTGATTGTGACCCGCACTATGCCGACCAAGCGGCGGGTTGCTCTCTAACTGCGTTGAATTTGTAAACAAGAGTCGGGATGCTATGCGTAGGATTCACAAGGTAGGTGTGGTTGTGGCCGTTGCGTTTGGCATCTTGGGATTGCCCCTTCCAGTCGCAGCCCAGGATGCGCCCAAGGCGACTTATCCATCGGATGGAAGTACCGTTGCGGGCGATATTGATATGGTGCGCGTCGAATTCAACGAGCCCATTGATCCGACAATGTCCGGTCTGGAATTGCGCCGCGGCGGCTCGCAACTGTGGCTCGCCGGAGTGGGCGATGGCTTCTGCGATTCGACGTCGTGCAAATTGCCCCTGGGCCAGCTCGAGCCCGACAGTTACACAGTGATTTTTGATGTCCTCACCCCTTCGGGAAAGGTGATGAAGAACCAGTTCAGCTTTGTAGTCGGCGGCCCGGACTGATCCCCCAGGCCTCTGTAGCGCCTCCGGCATGCCCTAGCTGGCCCGGCGACCGTCCCAAGCGCCGCGTTGTCATTATTGATGATTGATGACGATCTCTCTTTTGCCGAGCTACTGACCTTGCTGGTAGCCAGCCATCTCCAAGAGGCCGAGGAGATGGTGAAGAATTCAAATCTTCAGTTTCTCGGCGTCCTCTACAAGCCCTTCCATTTGCCCGCTGTGCCATCGGTTCTGGAAGCCGTCTAGACAATTGGAGGAGACGCTCTTTTTTAGAGAACGCCGGAACTTTTAGTATGCCGGAATATTCCAAAAGAAGCGTCTCCCCAGATGCTTGGGCTTGCCTGAGCCCAGTTGCCTCAAAACCTTCCCCGCGGCCGAAAGGCGGCGGGGTTTTTTCACGTCAGAGGGTCACGGGAACAAAAATGGGCCAGAAATGTTTCTTCCTCGGATGCTTTTGGCCTGCGCAGCGATGTATGGGAGGTGAGTATGGAAGCGAACAAATCATGCCTCGAAAGGGCCTTCGAAATCGCCCGCTCGGGACGGGTGCCGAATTTTCCGTTTCTAGTCAAGCAATTGAAATCTGAAGGCTATGGCCAGGACCAGGTGCAGGGGCCGGCCCTCAAAAAACAGTTGAACGCGCTGATCGAAAAGGCCAG
>JAEUMI010000068.1 GCA_016792825.1 Hyphomicrobiales bacterium | reverse complement strand
GTGATCATTCAATCGCGGTTGCTGTCGATGGATCAGTCGCTGGAGGAAGCCGCCATGGACCTGGGCTCAAAGCCCTGGCAGGTGCTGTTTGACGTGACCCTGCCGATCATCGCACCCGCCATGATATCCGGCTGGCTCCTGGCTTTCACCATTTCACTGGATGACGTGGTCATCACCAACTTCACCACCGGCCCGGGGGCTACGACTCTGCCGATCCTGATCTGGGGCAAGGTGAAGCTGGGCGTGACGCCCGATATCAACGCGCTGGCAACGATTATTGTCCTTGTGGTCAGTGTCGGTGTCGGGCTTGCCGGTTATCTCATGTACCGCAGCGAGAAAAAGCGCGATCGCGATATCCAGATGGCCCTTGCCGCTAACAAGTAGGATTAGTCGTGGCTGCTGACGAGTTTCGGTTTTGCCTCGGCCAGCTTTGCCGGCTCTTCCACCTCAAGGCTTTCGATGCGAAGCCCGCGCTTGACAATTTTTTCCGCCGAGAGTGAAAGCTTTTCCAGATCCGAATTGGCGTTGCCGAAATGCTTTTGCAGGTCGCCGACCCGTTCCTTGAGCCGCCCCACGTCTTCCAGCAGGCGCATGACTTCGATCTTGATTACATGGGCCTGCTCGCGCATGGCCGAGTCCTTGAAGATTGCCTGCATGGTCTGGATGAGCAGCATGAGAACATTGGGCGAGGCGATGATGACGCGCGCCCGGTGGGCCTTCTGGATGACGTCTTCGAATTTTTCGTGCAAGTCCGCATATATGGATTCGGACGGCACGAACATGATGGCCGTCTCGTGGGTCTCGCCGGTGATCAGGTATTTTTCGGCAATGTCCTTCACATGCTTTGAAACATCGCCCCGCAGTCGTGCTTCTGCGGTCCGGGCATCGCCCTCACCCTTGGCCTCGCGCAGGGAGTTGAAGGCCTCCAGCGGGAACTTGGCATCGATCACCAGCTTGAGCTCCGAATCCGGCAGGCTGATCAGGCAATCCGGCCGCATCCCGTTGCTGAGCGTGGGTTGAAAGGCATAGGCCCGGGCATGAAGCCCGTCGCGCACGATGGCCTCCATGCGCCCCTGGCCATAGGCGCCGCGCGCCTGCTTGTTGGAGAGAATGTCCTTGAGCGAGATCATCTCGGTGGAAAGCGAGGTGAGGTTCTTCTGAGCCGCGTCAATGACCGCCAGGCGCTCATAGAGATGGGTGAGGGACTGCGTGGTGCGTTCCGCCTGGTCTGTAAGGCCAAGGCCGATCCGCTGCCCCACATGGTCCAGCCGCTCATCCAGGGTGCGTGTAAGGTGTGCCTGAGCGCCCTGCGACTGGTCGGCAAAATTGCGCAGCGACCCCGCCATCTCGGCCAGCCGGTATTCCAGCTCCGAGGCGCGACGCATGGCTTCGAGAGTCTCACTTTTCCGGTTGCGTTGGGCCCGCCACGTAACGATCAGGGTGGCAAGAATGAGGACCAGGGCCAGGGCAGCCCCCGCCAGCAAGACATCAAGCAGGGTAAAGGCCTCGGAGCCGATTTGAAGAATGATCTGGTCGAGTTGCATGAGAATCTTTTACCCCGATTCGGGGAAAGAAGCGTGGCCCGTCCACACTCAACTAAGCGTGGACGGGCCCTTGACCCGCACAACTCGGGACGGCGACAGGAGCCGCACAGGTCAACTCGCTCACAAACAGGGGTAGCTTTATTAGGTTCCCGAAATTTCCCTCTCAAGAACCAGCTGTTTAGGCTGGCTAATCCCCGCTGGATTGAGTGTGAGAGTGGCTTTCGATCATGGCTTGATCACGGGCAGAACGAGGCATTGCGCAGGCAAGATTGCGGCGGTATCAAGGTGAGATCCCCACCGAAACTTTCCACGCCGAAACAATAACGATTAAGAACAACCGCTTAACGGCGCTTCTTAACGGGGCGACCCGGGGTCATGACCGAGTCGATAAATTCGTGGCGCTGGGAGAAATAGATGCCAAATCCGCGGCCCAGGCCGAATACGATTTCCTTGAATACACCGGTCATAAAGACCTCCTTAACGAATAGACTGCTGAATTAGCCTGCTATGCCATTGAAATATGAACGAAATATAGAGATTCAAGGTGAATTGCACGAAACTCAGCTATGCGGCGCCCGCATGGCGAATCGGTCCGTGGCCCGAATCAGCGCGTCGGTGATTCCCGGTTCCGTGGCCGTATGGCCCGCGTCGGGAATGATCTCGAAGGCCGCTTCCGGCCAGGCCCGGTGCAGGGACCAGGCTGTGTCCATGGGCGTCACCACATCGTAGCGGCCCTGGATGATCACGCCCGGAATCGCCCGGAGCTTGGGAGCATCTGCAAGCAACTGACCGTCCCGGTCAAAGAAGCCCTCGTTGACGAAGTAGTGGCACTCAATGCGGGCAAAGGCCAGGGCGAAGGCGTCCCCGCCGAATTCGCTGATGAGTTGGGGATTGGGGCGCAGCGAAAGCGTGCTGGCCTCCCACTGGCTCCAGGCCTTGGCGCAGGCCATCTGCTCGTGGCTGTCGGTGCCGGTCAGCCGCCGGTAATAGGCGGCAACCAGATCCTCGCGCTCTGGGACAGGAATGGGAGCCAGGTAGGTTTCCCAGACATCGGGAAACAGCATGCTCGCGCCCTCCTGGTAGAACCAGTCGATCTCGCGCTTGCGGATGGCGAAAATGCCGCGAAGAATAAGCTCGGTCACCCGCTCCATATGGCTTTGCGCATAGGCCAATGCCAGCGTCGACCCCCATGAACCGCCAAGCACCTGCCATGTCTCGATTCCGAGATGGGCCCGCAAGGCTTCAATGTCAGCCACCAGATGCCAGGTGGTGTTCTCGCGCAATTCCGCGTGTGGCGTGGATTGCCCGCAGCCCCGCTGGTCGAAGAGGATGATGCGGTAAAGTTTGGGATCGTGCAGGCGGCGCAGGAACGGAGAAATGCCCCCGCCGGGCCCGCCATGCAGCACGACCACCGGCTTGCCCTTCGGGTTGCCGCATTCCTCGTAATAGATCTCATGGAGCTCCGAGACTCGAAGCCGGCCACGGGTGTAGGGCTGCAGTTCCGGAAAGAATTGCCGCATGTCAGAGCGTCTGGTAACGCGCGATGACCGCGCGCTCGAGTGCCGCCGTCACCAGCTTGTCGAGGCCGAAGATGTCACGCAGGATGGCGAGGAAGCGCAGTTCTTCCTTGCCCACCGCCAGATCCGCCGCCGCCACTTCTGCCGCAAGGGCGTAGGCCGTCTCGCGCAGCTTCGGCGAAAGCTGGTCGCGCGCCAGCCCGAGAACGGCCATCAGCCCTTCCGGCTCCTGCAGCATCTCGCCGCACTCCTGAGCCACCGTTGTCAGCCGCGCCGTATCGAAATTCTTGAAGATCGGCAGGCTTTTCACCACCCGGCCAATCTCCTTCAATTCCGTCGCGTTGATCTTGCCTTCGACGCCCGACATGGTGACCATGACATAAATAAGCGCCTGTTCCGTACTGATCGTGCCGGGCATGTATTTCTCCAAATGCTGGACGCTGGCTAGCCCCTGGCCGGGCTTTTGTCGAGTGAAACTGCGGTAAAGGTCCTTACCCGCTCAATTGCCTCAACCAGCCCCACCCGCTCCACCGCCACCCCCGGCGGAAACGCCGTGGTAAAGCGCGAGGCCAGCCTGGGATCGAGGATGACAAAGCAGCCCCGGTCATTCTCGCTGCGGATCAGGCGGCCAAAGGCCTGGCGCAGACGCAGCCGCACCACCATGTCCGTATAGGCATTGCCGCCGAAGGTTTCCCGCCGCGCCCGCTCCAGAATGGTGGGCGTTCCCCATGGCACCCGGTCCAGCACGATGAGCCGCAGCGAGTCACCGGGCACATCAACCCCGTCACGCACCGCATCGGTCCCCAGCAGGCAGGCATCGCGCTCGGCCCGGAACATGTCAACCAGCGTTCCCGTGTCCATCGGGTCCACATGCTGCGCATAAAGCGCCAGGCCCTTTTGGGCCAGCGCGACGCTCAGGCGCTTGTGCACTGCGCGCAGCCGTGAAATCGCCGTGAACAGCCCCAGCCCTCCGCCGCGGCTGGCGAAAAACAGTTCGCGGTAGGCGGCGGCAACCTGGTCCATGTCCTCGCGGTTCACATCATTCACCACCAGCAGCCGGCACGTACTTGCGTAGTCAAAGGGCGAGTCATAGCTCGCGCGTTTCACCGGATAGGGCAGGTGCACCGCACCCGTGCGCATTTCCGCATTGGCCCAGTCATCGGGCACATCGGGCGGGCGGTCCTTGAGCGTTGCCGAAGTGATGATAACGCCATCGGCGTTCTTCAGCACTGCCAGCGCTAAGGGCTCCGTCGGATCAACCCAGTGGGAATGCAGCCCCACGTCGGCCTCACGGCCATAGATCTGGTCAATGGCGAACCATTCGACGAACAGGGGGTTCTTCGTTTCAAGGAGCCGCGCCAGCATGTCGATCCAGCCGCCCACCATCAATTCGCCGCGTTTCATGAGCGAGCGCGACACCGCTTCGATGCGGCCCCGGTCATAGGTTGATAGCTCCTGCGCTTCGTCGTCAAGCTTCTTGGCAAGGGCTTCCGCCAGTCTGGTCATCGGGCGCTTGAGATCGTGCAGCGCCGTGGCCAGGTCTTCCGCCGCTTCCGCCAGGCCATCCACGAGCGGCACGCAATCCGTTTCAATGGAATTGCCGGCATTCTGTTCGGCCCGCGCCAATACCTGCTGGCGCACCACGGAGAGGAAATGTTCGGCAACCCCTTCCGGTGTTCCTGCCTGCACCCGCCGGGTCCAGCCCGGCCCCGGCAAGGCGTATGCCGCCTGCAAAACCTTCTGCACCAGCGTTTCCGCCGCTTCATTGTCAGCCACCAGATCGCCAATCCGGTCGACAAGGCCACGCCCGCGCCGCCGTTCCGTTTCCGGCCCGCGCAGCCAGCGCCGGAGTTCCGCCGTTTCCAGCGCCGTGAGATGGCCGGAAAAGGCCGAGTCCGCCGCATCAAAAAGATGATGGCCTTCGTCAAAGACGATCCGCCGCAAGCCACCGGGAGCGGCTTCCTCTTCTTCGGTTTCAGCCACGCCCAGCGCGTAGTCAGTCGCCGCCTGATTCAACACCAGCGCGTGATTGGCAATCACGATGTCAGCCTTGCGGGCAGCCCGCGCGCTGCGTTCGATGAAGCATTTCTTGAAATGCGGGCAGGCCGAATAAATGCATTCGCCGCGCCGGTCAGTGAGGCCAAGCGAGGCGGGCGACAGGGCCCGCGCCTCGTAATCCAGCGCAACATCGGAAAACAGCGACAACAGCCAGGATGGAAAATCACCGCCTACCATGTCGCCGTCACGGGTGAAACGGGCCCAGCGGGCGATAAGGGCGCCGAGCAGGGCGCCGCGTGCATTGCTGGCGCCCAGCCTTCCGAACGTTTCCTGCATGTTGAGCAGGCAGAGGTAATTTTCGCGGCCCTTGCGGATCACAATGCGGCTGCGCCGTTCTTCTGGTTCGCCCACCAGCCGCGCGGTTTCCTGATCAAGCTGCCGCTGAAGATTCTTTGTGTAAGTCGAAATCCACACCGGGGCGTTGTTCTTCCTGGCCCAGAGCCAGGCCGGCGCCAGATAGCCCAGGGTTTTGCCAAGTCCGGTTCCCGCTTCCGCCAGCAGGATATTGTTTTCGCTTTTCTTCTGCCGGGGCTCAAAGGCATAGGTTGCCGTGCCCGCATAATTTTTCTGCTGCGGCCGCGGCTCGGAGAATTTCCCCAGCACTTCATCCAGAAACTGTGTGGCTTCTTCCGGCGTCACCCCTTCCTGCCGCCCCGGTGGCCGCACGCCATCGTCTTCCCACTCGTCGATCCGGTCCCACACATTGAGGCCGGTGGCGAAAGTGCCGACATCAAGCTTGGGGTTGGCCCTGAGCAACGCTGCCATCACCGGTTTTGCCCACGGCCAGTTGCTCCGCGCCAGATAGGTGGCAATTTCGGCCGCTTCGCGCGGGCCCGGATAATGGCGGTTGCTGAGGCGCAGCAAAAGCTCCTCGGCCACAAGCTGCAAGGTCTCAAGCTCGTCGGACAGGGGATCAAGCGCCAGCGACCGGGCAAATCCGGCAGGCGTCGGCGTCGCCATGCGCGCCGGGCAGACGAAAGCGAAAAGCTCCGCCACATCCAAATGCTTTTGTTCCTTGGCGGCCCGCAGCGCAGCCTTGGAAGTTCCGGCCGCAAAGGCCAGCCGGTCAATCAGGAAGGTGGCATGGCAGATCAGATGCGGTTTTCGCGCGAGCACGGCGAGGCCATCGGCTGCCGCCAATCGCCCCGTGGGTGTTGCCAGTTCAACGCCTGCAAGCACCGCCCTTTGGGTGCCGTCGATCACGCTATTTTGATCATAGGAATCATCATTCATCCCTAGTCTTTAAGCAGGTTACGCGGAGAAAAGGAGCCCCGTCATGGACCAGAAATACATCAACCTTTTTGATCGCTTCACCCATGGCGGCATGAACCGCCGCGACTTCATGGAAAAGCTCACTTTGCTTGCGGGCAGCACCACGGCGGCCACCGCCCTGCTGCCGCTTCTGGAAAACAATTATGCCCGCGCCGAAATCATGCCCGAGGACGATCCGCACATTGCAACCCAGACGCTCGCGTTTGCCGGAGGCAGCGGCTATTTCGCCAAACCCAGCGCCGAAGGCAAATATCCCGGCGTTCTGGTCATTCATGAAAACCGCGGCCTCAACCCGCACACCAAGGATACAGCCCGGCGCATGGCGGCGGAAGGCTTCGCCGCCCTCGCCGTTGATTATTTGCATGATCTGGGCGGCACCCCCGAGGATGCCGACAAGGCCCGCGACATGATCGGCACGTTGACGCCGGAAGGCATCAACGCAACCTCGGTGGCCGCCCTTGCCGCGGTGAAAGCCAATCCCGCCTCCAATGGCAAATCAGGCGCCGTGGGCTTTTGCTGGGGCGGCGGCACGGTCGGCGCCCTAGCCGTGGCCGATCCGGGCTTGAGCGCCGGGGTGGTTTACTATGGCCGCCAGCCCGCCGATGCGGACGTGCCCAAGATAACAGCTCCCCTGCTTCTGCAGTATGGTGGCCTTGATGAGCGCATCAACGCTGGCATCCCCGCCTTTGAAGCGGCCCTCAAGGCCAACAACAAAGTCTACGAACTCTATGTCTATGAGGGCGCCAACCACGCCTTCAACAATGACACCAATGCGGCGCGCTACAACAAGGATGTCGCTGAACTGGCGTGGAGCAGAACGGTGGAGTTTCTCAAGAAATACGTGGCTTGAGGGCACTTAATTGCGCCAAAGCCGGCAGTGCGATTGACGAAGCCTTGAGACATGCCTAACAACGCCGGGCATTTGTCTGAATAGCCTCGAGTGATCGCATGACTGACCCCGTTCTTTCCGCTGCCGCCCTGGAAAGCCGCGCCTGGCCTTTCGAGGAAGCCCGGAAACTTCTGGCGCGGATCAAGAAGAGCAAGACGCCAAAGACGGAAATCCTGTTTGAAACCGGCTACGGTCCCTCAGGCCTGCCGCATATAGGCACCTTCGGCGAAGTGGCCCGCACCACCATGGTGCGCCGCGCCTTTGAAACCATGTCGGATATTCCAACCCGGCTTCTCTGCTTCTCCGATGACATGGACGGGATGCGAAAGATTCCCGACAATGTCCCGGACCGCAGTTTCCTTGAGCCGCATCTCCACAAGCCGCTCACTACCGTACCCAATCCCTTTGGCGGCGATTACGAAAGCTTCGGTCACCATAACAACACCATGCTGCGCCGCTTCCTCGATACCTTCGGTTTCGACTATGAATTCGCCAGCGCCACGGAATATTACAAGGCGGGCAAATTCGATGCCATGCTGCGCCGCGCCGCCGAACGCTATGACGCCATCATGGCCGTAATGCTGCCGACGCTCGGCGAGGAGCGCCAGGCCACCTACAGCCCCTTTCTGCCCATCTCGCCCACCACCGGCCGCGTGCTCTACGTGCCGATGAAGAATGTGGATGCCAAAAATGGCACTATCACTTTTGCCGATGAGGACGGACGCGATACGACGTTGCCGGTCACCGGCGGCCATGTGAAGCTGCAGTGGAAGCCGGACTTCGGCATGCGCTGGGCCGCCCTTGGCGTTGATTTCGAAATGTTCGGCAAGGACCACCAGACCAATGCCGTCGTCTATGACAAGATCTGCGAAATTCTCGGCGGCCTTCCGCCCGAGCATTATGTCTATGAACTGTTTCTCGACGACAAGGGCCAGAAGATTTCCAAATCCAAGGGCAATGGCCTCACCATTGACGAGTGGCTGACCTATGCCGATACGGAATCGCTTTCGCTCTATATGTACAACCGCCCGCGCGAGGCCAAGAAACTCTACTTCGACGTGATCCCCCGCGCCGTTGATGAATATGCCCAGTTCCAGAACGCCTATGGCAAGCAGGAGCTCAAGGACCGCCTGATGAATCCGCTCTGGCATATCCATGGCGGAAATCCGCCTCCCCCTGAACAAGGCTCCGTCTCGTTTTCGCTGCTGCTCAATCTCGTGGCCGTGGCCAACACCGAAGACAAGTCCGTGCTCTGGGCCTTCCTCAAGCGCTACGCCCCGCAGGTTTCGCAAGCGACCCACCCGCGCCTTGACAGCCTGGTGGGCTACGCTATCCGCTACTTCACTGATTTCGTGAAGCCAAACAAGAAATATCGCGCGGCAACTGCGGATGAACGCAAGGCGTTGGAGGATTTATCCGCCGCCCTGGCTGAATTGCCGGAGGGCTCAACCCCGGAAGCCATTCAGCAGAAGGTCTATGACATCGGCCGGCGCGATCCCTATACCACCGTGCAAAAGGATGGTTCTGTCGGCGTGGCCCAGACCTGGTTCAACATGCTCTACCAGGTTTTGCTCGGCGAGGAACGCGGCCCCCGCTTCGGCTCCTTCGCCGCATTGTTTGGTGTGCAGAACACCCGGACACTGATCGGAAAAGCGCTGAAGGGCGAGCTTACTGGCTCGCCCAGATAATCCGCGCCATCCAGTCCACGTCCTTCATGTCCAGCGTCTTCGTGTCATGGGCCGCGTTGAACGAGGCAAGCTCGACATTCTTGGCGGTCTGCCGCTGCATGACCTTGGCCATCACCTGGCCATCGGTGGTTTTCACCACGACCCGGTCGCCCTTGCGCACCGTGGCGCCGGGTGAAACGATGATGGTGTCGCCCTCGCGGTAAACCGGCAGCATCGAATCGCCGGTAATTTCGAGCGCGTAGGCCGTATTGTCGGTTACCCCCGGCACGTCGATTTCATCCCAGCCGTTACCGACCGGAAAGCCCGAATCATCGAAGTAGCCGCCCTTGCCGGCCCTTGCCAGGCCGAGCAGGGGGATGTGCTTGCGCCGCGGCGGCTGGCCCTTGCGGCCCGAGAGAAGATCCGCGAATTCCTCAACCGTGGCGCCGGCCGCCTCCAGCAGATTGGCAATGCTTTCGGTGGTGGGCCAACGCGGCCTGCCGTCAGGCCCGTTGCGCTTGGACGGATTGAACGAGGTAGGGTCAAGGCCCGACTTCTTGGCCAGTCCCGACGCCGAATAGCCATACCTCTCCGCGATCGTGTCAATCGCGGCCCAAACCTGCTTGTGGCTGAACATTTTTGCCATATCCCGTACCTGATATTTAATCCTCTAAACTAGGAACGAATACCTCAAGCTCCTTTGGTTGTCCAGAGCCAATTGCATGGCTATGGTGCGGCGCAAATCAGCGGGGTCTAAGGTGCCTGTTCTCTACAAAATAATGCCGCGGCAGGACTGGGAAACGGCACAGGCGAATGGCATTTACGAGGGATCGGAAGCGGACCGGCGCGATGGCTTTATTCATCTCTCGGCCGCCCGCCAGGTCCGCGCCACGGCGCGGAAACATTTTTCCGGACAAGGCGATTTGCTTTTGGTGGCTGTCACGGAGGAGGCGCTGGGCCAAAGCCTGAAATGGGAAGCCTCGCGCGGCGGCGAACTGTTTCCCCATATCTACGGCAACTTGCCACTCAACGCCGTGAGCGAAGTCGTGCCGCTGCTGCTGGTGAACGGGTCGCACCAGTTCCCTGACAGGATTACTTCATGAGCCTGCTCAATTTTGGCTTCAGGACACTGCGTCCCGTGCTCCACTGCATGGACGCGGAGGCAGCCCATGGCTTGACCATCAAGGTGCTGAAGACGGGCCTTGGCGGCAAAGCCACAATCAGCGCCCCGGCAAACCTTGCAATTTCGTGTTTTGGTCTGAGCTTTCTAAATCCGCTGGGCCTTGCCGCCGGCTTCGACAAGAATGCTGAAGTGCCGGACGCCATGCTGGCCCTTGGCTTTGGCTTTGTCGAAGTGGGAACCGTAACGCCACGCCCGCAGGAGGGAAATGCCCGTCCGCGACTGTTCC
>JAEUMI010000065.1 GCA_016792825.1 Hyphomicrobiales bacterium | reverse complement strand
ACTTGCAACCTACTGCCTTCGCTGACACCAGGACCGGCTGGGATGATGGCGTTGCCCTTCTTTACACGTCAGGCACCACGGGCAAATCAAAGGGCGCGCTTCTCACCCACGGAAATCTTGCGTCAAATGCAGTGACGCTGATTGAGGCGTGGGACTTTGGCCCCAGCGACACGCTTATCCATGCCCTGCCGATCTATCATACCCACGGCCTGTTCACCGCCACCAATACGGTCCTGCTCAGTGGCGGAAGCCTGTTGTTCCGGCGCAAGTTCGACGTGAATGAGGTCGTCTCGCTCTTTCCGCTGGCCACAAGCCTGATGGGCGTTCCGACATTCTATACGCGACTTCTCAACCACGAAGGAGTGACGCGTGACAGCGTCAAACACATGCGGCTCTTCATTTCAGGATCGGCTCCCCTGCTGGCGGAAACGCACCGCGAATTTGAGGAGAAAACCGGCCATGCCATTTTGGAGCGTTTTGGCATGACCGAGACGAGCATGAATACGTCCAACCCTTACCGGGGTGAGCGGCGGGCGGGAACCGTGGGCCTGCCACTGCCCGGTATTGAGGTGCGGGTGACCGATCCAGCCAGTGGCGGTCTGTTACCACAGGGCGACATCGGCATGATTGAAGTGCGCGGTCCTAATGTTTTCGCCGGCTACTGGCGCAATCCGGAAAAGACTGCAGCGGAATTCAGGCCTGATGGATTTTTCGTAACTGGCGATCTGGGATCATTTGACGCGCAAGGGTATCTGACGATTTCCGGCCGCGGCAAGGATCTGGTCATCAGCGGCGGGTTCAACGTGTACCCCAAGGAAATTGAATTGGAGATCGACCGATTGCCTGAGGTGGTGGAATCGGCGGTCATCGGCGTTCCCCATGCGGATATGGGAGAAGGGGTGACAGCGGTTGTGGTGCTCAAGGCCGGCCATGCGCAGTTTGATGAGCGCAGCATGATTGCCGCACTCCAGAAGCGGCTGGCCAAATTCAAGGTGCCAAAGCGAATCATTGCCGTTCCGGAGTTGCCCCGCAACGCCATGGGCAAGGTTCAAAAAAGTCTGCTGCGCCAAACCTATGCTGAACTCTACATGTCCCAGCGTTTGCCGGTGTGAATCCCGAAGCTATTGACGATGTGAACGACCGCCACAAGACAGATGAATGCCCCGAGGAACATGAGCGGCGTGGTGGGCACCAGGCTAGGCTCAAGGGTTTTTCGCGGCCGCCTTTCGATCCAGGCCATGACGGCGACCAGCGCCACGCCAAGTGCCAGGCCGCCATAAGTGAGGGATATTTCGACGATATTTTGCTGCATTTACAGGACTTTGGCGTTTAAGTTGACAGGTCGGGGCGCCATCACTATGGTCCGCCCAAATTAAAGGGATACGTCCCATATTTAGGTGAAGTTATGAAAGTCCGCAATTCTCTCAAGTCGCTGATCAAGCGCCACCGCGACAACAAGCTGGTGCGCCGCAAGGGCCGGGTTTACATCATCAACAAGACCAACCCGCGCTTCAAGGCGCGTCAGGGCTAATTCCTTTCGTTGACGAAGAATTGAAGCCGCGGCCGTTCATTCGGGCGCGGTTAGCGTTTTAATGGTCAGGTTTCTGCGTTATACTGCGTATTATGAGACATTCACGCATACTGGTCATTGCACTGGGATTGGTGATTTTCGCGGCTCCCGCCTTGGCGCAGAGTGGACCCGATAGCGCTGTCCCGGCGCCGAAGCTCTCCCCTCAGGATACGCGCGAAGTGGCCCTCGACAGGCTCTTTGCCAGCCTTCACAAAGCCTCGGACGAACAGGCGGCAAAGGCCGTCGAGCAAAAAATATGGGAACTTTGGTCACGCTTTGATTCGCCTACAGCGGAGGTTCTGCTGGGCCAGGCGGTGGTGGCCATGGGCGCCTCGGAAAATTCTGCTTCACTTGAAATTCTGGACCGCGTCGTGGCCTCATATCCCACCTATGCGGAAGCCTGGAACAAGCGGGCCACGCTGCATTTCGCGCTTGGCAATTATGATGCCTCGCTGCGTGACATAGACAAGGTGATGGATCTGGAGCCGCGGCACTTCGGGGCGCTGGCGGGCCGGGGGATGATCTATCAGCATCAGAAAAACTGGACTGCGGCGCTCAACGCCTACCGCGAAGCGCTAAGCATGAATCCGAGCATGACGGGGGTCAAGAACGCGGTTCAGGAACTGTCCAAGCGTGAGCGGGACGTTTAAACCGCTGGCGTTTTCTTTTTTCCCACCTGGGCAATACGCAGCATATTTGTTGAACCCGGCGAACCCAGCGGTACGCCGACGGTGATGATGATGCGCTGGCCTTCTTCGGCAAAGCCCTCGGAAGAGGCGAACTGACAGGCGGTCTCTATCATGTGCTCGAGGTCATTGGCGTTTGGCGTGAGCACGCAATGCTGGCCCCAAGCAAGTGCGAGGCGCCTTGCGGTTGCTGGAATTGGTGTCAGGGTAATGATCGGTACATTGGGCCGTTCGCGCGCCACACGCATGGCGGTTGAACCGGATTCCGTGTAGCTGACGATTGCCGCCACATCGAGGGTTTCGGAAATCGAGCGCGCTGCCGTGGATATGGCGTCGGCGGTGGTAGGCTGCGGGTCGTTGCGCTGGGCGTTCATGATGCCGCGATAGAAGCTGTCGCCTTCCGCTGACAGGGCAATCTTGTCCATGGTGGCCACAGCCTTCTCGGGCCAGGCACCGGCAGCACTTTCGGCCGACAGCATGATGGCGTCAGCACCTTCATAGACGGCGGTGGCCACGTCGGAAACCTCGGCGCGCGTCGGCACCGGCTCGACGATCATCGATTCCAGCATCTGGGTTGCCACGACCACGGGCTTCCCGGCCCGGCGCGCGGCGCGCGTCAATTGCTTCTGGCGGGCCGGCACGGTTTCCAGGGGAAGCTCGACGCCTAAATCGCCGCGGGCCACCATGATGCCATCGGAAACCTTCAGGATGTCGTCAAGGCAGAGCAGGGCCGAGGGCTTCTCGATCTTTGCCATGACGCCGGCTCGGCCAGCAATGAGTTCACGGGCCTCGGAGACATCTTCGGGACGCTGGACGAAAGAAAGGGCGATCCAATCTACGCCGATGCTGGCAGCGGCCTCAAGATCGGCGCGATCCTTTTCGGTCAGCGCCGCGATCGGCAGCAGCGTGTTGGGGAGGTTCACGCCCTTGCGGTTTGAAAGAGTGCCGCCAAAAATGATGACAGTCTCAATGCGGTCTGGCGAGACTCCGGCAATTTCCACCCGCAGCCGGCCATCATTGAGGAGGAGAAAATCCCCAACCTTCACGGAGGCGAAAATTTCAGGATGCGGCAGGTGAACGCGCTTGCTGTCACCAGGCGTTGCATCGGTATCAAAGGCGAATTTATCGCCCGCCTTGATCTGCACTTCCTTGTCTTTGAAGGTGCCAATGCGGATTTTGGGGCCCTGCAGGTCGGCGAGGATTCCGATGGGCCGGTTCAGCTTGCTTTCGACATTGCGGATGTGGCGGTGGAGTTCAGCCAACAAGGCATGGGAAGTGTGGCTCATATTGATGCGGAAGACATCTACACCCGCCACAAAGAGCTTCTCGATCATTTCCGGGCTCGACGAGGCAGGCCCGAGGGTTGCGAGGATTTTTACTTTACGGTTTCTGCGCACGTGAACTTATTGTCCCTGGCTGGTCTTTTCGCCAGACAAGGAAATTGTCCAGTCAGACTCTTCGGAAGTGTCGACCTCGAAGAAGCCGGTTTTTTGGTAACCGCGCTCGGTGCAGCTATCGATGCCGCGGATGGTGAAAATCTTGTCACGGATGCACATCATCGCCTTGCCGCCCCACGAGCCGCCCTTGTCGTAGTCCACGGCATAGACATAATAATACCGGGCAATCAGGGTGCCTTTCAGCAGGGTCAGGCATTTCTGCGGTTCGGCTGTCCACCAGCCCTCGCTGGCCCAGCCTTCGCGGTCCTTGTAGCCAATGGCCACGCCCACGCGGCTGGCGGTATTGTTGCACAACTTGAGGTCAGCGCGGGCCGGATTGGTGCCGGCAAATCCGAGCAGCACCAGGGCACTTGCTCCCAAGGTGAACGCCCGAAGCATTTTTTGGCCGCCCAGCAAAAATCTAGAATCGCTCATGACATTCCTTTTTAATCCGGCGGGCAAGTTTGGCAAAGTTATTGGCCTTACGCCCATTTTGCAGCCTATAGCATGAACTTCTAACGTTTTCCAAATCAGGTGTGGATGAACTGTCCGTGCCACTGGTAAGGTTTGGATAAGGCGT
The DNA here is from genome assembly GCA_016792825.1 of Hyphomicrobiales bacterium. GTDB lineage: Bacteria > Pseudomonadota > Alphaproteobacteria > Rhizobiales > Aestuariivirgaceae > Aestuariivirga. Next base: position 12,818 of record JAEUMI010000065.1, on the reverse strand, counting down.
TATGAAGGGCCCCCGGGATTGATATGAAACACGATGACAAGACCCAAATGGAACTCGAAGCCGCGGTTTTCCGACGGCTTCTGGAGCATTTGCGCAAGCGCAGCGACGTGCAGAACATAGACTTGATGAACCTTGCGGGCTTCTGCCGGAACTGCCTGTCAAACTGGTTCGAAGACGCGGCAAAGGAGCGGGGCCTTGGGGTTTCCCGTGAGGAAGCGCGAACCATGGTTTACGGCATGGCCCAAGAGGAATGGAAGGCGCGCTTTCAGAAAGACGCCAGCGAGGCGCAGAAAGCGGCTTTTGATCGTCGTGAAAAACATTAGAATTTGTGGAGGCTCCAGACGTGAATAACAAATCCAGCTTTGCCCAGGGACAGTTGAAAAGCATTGTCGAGCGCATCGAGCGCCTTGAGGAAGAAAAGAAGACCATCGCTGCGGACATCAAGGAAGTCTACGCCGAGGCGAAGGGCAATGGCTTCGATACGAAAGTCCTGCGCAAGGTAATCTCGCTGCGGAAGAAAGACGCCAATGAGCGTGAAGAAGAGGAAGCGATGCTCGATCTATATCTGCAGGCACTGGGCATGCTTCCCGGCGAAACAGAAGAAGCGGCATAGGCCGCTTCAACTTTCCTGGCCAAAGCATCTCTGGGTTCAATCGGTTTCGAGCTGACCGAGTTTCTCGAAGCCATTCAAGAGGGCAGGGAGGGTTGCCGGAAGGCTGCCTTTGCCTGAACGCTCGACCACCAGCATATCGCCCTTGCCGGACGTGAATGGTGACTGGGCCATGCCGGCCTGCGCGGTCAGCGTGGCCCCCGACCTCATAACCGGCTGTGCCACGGCATTTGGAACGAGGGAAATTTCGTTCGTGGTAAATTCCTGCGGGGTGCCGTTCTGGCGAACGGTTTGGGCCGGATTGAAGAGCAACTCTTCGGGCCACCAATTGATGTCCGAACCGCTGAGAGAGGCCATCTGGGGCTTCATCAAGGGTGCGCCCTGAGCCGTGCCATCACGAATTGCATCGGCAAAACTGCCTTTTGCAGCGGCATTGGACATTTGTGCGAGCACATCTTCATCGCTCATCGTTTCGGCAGCTTCAACAACGCCAAGGTTGTCAGCCACAACCGACGGGCCGGATTTGATGGTCCGGCTTTCGGGCGGAGCGGACGCAGGCTCAATCACCATGTTCGCGGCCGCCATCATGAGAACTTCAATGGGTTTGGGCCTTGGCCTTGGAACGGGATAGCCCTGAACGATTTCCTTGGGAACGACCAGAACTGGCTTGGGTGCGGACGGTGTCTTGCTCGCCTCGGCACTCATCGCGGCCAAATCCTCGTCGACGCCCTCATAGGCCGCTTCAAGTGCAGCCGCTTCTGCTTCGGCAGAAGCAACCACAACAGAATCCTTGCGGTTCAGCCTGGCACCAAGCGTCTTGCGGCCGTCGCGGAAAATCTGCGCCATCTCGGTCTTGCCGATGGCAGGTCCCCAATGGCGGACATTGCCGGAATCAATATGAACAAATCCGGTTGGCCCGCCGGAACTGCGGTAATAGCCAACGCCGCCAACTTTGCGGACGAGGGCGCTATTGCGGATCTTTTTTGTGGCAACATCCGGGAAGTAAAGATCAATGGCCTTGCCAACCATGTGCTGGCTCTTCTTTGCCACATTGCGGCCAACCCGCTTCAGGAAGGCATTGGTCTTGGGCGAACGATAGCCGCTGATGATGTGAATTGGGGCGCGCGAACCGAGGTCGGCATGCAGCTCCCACATCAGGTTGACAGTCTTGGGATCGATCGCAATCACTTCGTTGCGGCGCCAATCGCGCATCAGATAGTTGATCTTCTTCATGGCCGAGGGAACATAACGGCCCTTCACCATATAGGTGACGGTGATGCTTTCCTTGGTATGGACCTGATACAGGGAAAGTGTGCGGGTTTCGCCGCCGGCGATTGTCGGTGTGCCAAAACTCCACACAGCCGCAACAGAGAAAGTTGCAACGATGGCGGCCGACGCCAAGAGCTTTTTCACACGCTTCATCAATGTCTGACGATATCCAATGTCCCGCGAACCCACTACCATACGCAAACACACACCAGGCAGAAGGCCCCCGGTTCCCCTTAAAATTTCCCCGTCCGAGCGTTCGTCACCCACAGACGACTTACACCCAAACAAGACATCAGACAAGAATATGGCTGCCCTGAGGCATCCAATGCATACAATTAGAATGAATTATTATAATTAACATGCACTTAAAAGAACCGATCCGGGCGCAATTTTGCAAAAAAAGATCAGTTTTGCACGAGTTTCTGGGTTGAATCGGCCTCGCGGACAGAGGCCAACACTGCCAAAGCCTTGTCCATGGCCTCGTCACGTTCGTATACGTCATTGAAATAGTTCATTTTTCCTGAAGAATCAGGCCACGCGGTGAAATATGTGATATGAACCGGCAGTTTTTGCTTGAGGACCACCGACTGGCTCTTGCGGCTATCGGTTTCCCGATCAATCATTTCCCGGTCCCAGCCTAGAACCACTTCTGCAAATTCACGGGGATTTTCGACGCGGATGCAGCCATGGCTGAAGGTCCGGGCCGATTCAGCGAAGAGGTTCTTCGTCGGCGTGTCGTGCATGTAAATATCATGGCCATTGGGGAAAAGGAATTTCAGTTCACCCAATGCATTTCCCTTTCCGGGCGGCTGTTGCACGCCGAAGGGGGGCCGGCTGCCATAGGCTGCCCAATTGATCGAGCTTGACCGGACGACCTTGCCATTGGGCGCGATCACCTTAAAGCCCTGGCGGTCGAGATAGCTGGGGTCACGGCGCAGTTTGCCGAGGTATTCATTGACAATGATGGATTGCGGCACGCCCCAGGAGGGGTTGAACACCACGGTTTCCATTTCATCGTGAAACGCATAGGTCTGGTTCAACGGCTTGCCGACAATAACCTTGCTGCGCCAAACCTCATTGCCGCGGTCCATGACCTGAACGTTATATGCGGGCTGGTTTACAAAGACAAAGCGCTTGCCGAGATTCTTAGGCAGCCAGCGCAGGCGTTCCATATTGTAAACCAGGCGCTGGATATCCTTCTGGCTGGTATCGCGGTTGAGGTTCTTAACGGTCGCCGCATCTAGAATGCCGGTCTGGCGCAGCTTGACCGATTTCTGGAACTTTTTCAGGGCTGCGGAAAGATCAGTGTCCAGGGTGTTTTCGAAATCAGCTTCGACATAGCTTTCTTTGCTGCCGAGGAAGCCCATGTCCGCCATGCGGTCGCGAACCAGTGCGATGCGCGGATCCGACTTTCCGACCTTGACCGGCGTGCCTTCGGCAATTTTCTCAAAAGCAGGTTTCAGCTTGCTGGCCCGCAATTTCGCCAGCTCGGCCTTCATCAAGCCATAGCTTTCGTGGTTTGGCATAAGCCCTTGGAGGTAGGCGTCAGGAAAGGGTGTCCAGGCCAGCACCTTCAAGGCCTGGCCGGCATCGACCCGCTCGGGCGTTATGTCGTTGTAGCGTGACAGGCTGTTGGGCTCAAACTGGCCTCCTGAGATTTCGCGCGCCAGCTTGAGGGTGACGGCCGTCATCGCGATGTCAAATTTTGCCAGATCCTGTGGATCGGTGCTGAGTTGTTCGGTCACGTTACTAAAAGACGTGAGGCCGGCGGGAAGATAGGCGAGCGGCTCGAGGCCATCCTCATTCACCTTCGCGGCAAAGGCCAGAACGGCCAGCGCCCGTTCGGACGGCGCGTCGCCCGTCAGCCAAAGAGGCTTGAACGCCGCATTGCGGTAGAGATCAAGAATGGGCTGGCGCACTTCTTTTGCAACCCGGACAGCCGGCTTCTGGGCGGAAAGCTCGGCCAGAATCGCCCGGCTCTGCGCATCAAAAGCGGTCAAAGTGGAAAACGACGGATCCGACAGGGCCACGAGCTTGGGCGGAACAAAGGCGATGTTTCCCATTCCCTTCCCAGGAATGGGTTCAGGGTCACTATAATCCTCGTCCCCATAATAATCACGGCCATAGAGACTGGTGGTGCCGGCATCTTCTTTCCACCAGGGCACAATGGTTTTGCGCTTCTTCTTTTTCGATGGTTGGCCAAAAAGGCTTTCAAAGAAGCCCTTGCGCTTTTGGTCGCTATCCCTGTCGGCGAGCACGGTTTGGCTGGTAAACGACACCGCAATTACCGCAACAGACAGCCTCAGGAGAAGCTTGTGGATCAAAATCGCACCTCTTTGATTCTAGAGCAATAACCTAGACTTGGGATTACAACTATTCAACGGGAAGAAGAGTTCCTGTCGTAAATATGTTGTGACTGTTACCCCGTTGCCTCGTCCAATCCCAAATCCCGCATTTTGCGATAAAGTGTCGACCGGCCAATGCCCAATTTACGCGCAACTTCCGACATCTGGCCGCGATAGCGGTTGAGGGCAAGACGGATCATGTCGGCTTCGACTTCCTCGAGCTTGCGGATATGGCCGCCGTCGGTAACGGCGGGAATTCCCAATGCCATGCCATCGCTGACCTGGTTCCCGGCGGAGCGGGCGACCGGCTGGGATCCGCCTGTCATGGCGGGGCCTGCAGGCAGCGCTGGCTTCCTGGCTACCGGGAAGGCAGGTGGCACGATGATCTCGTAGCCCTCCACCAGCGACGCGATCTGGGGAAAATCCTGGATTTCGAGAACGTCACTCTCGCACAGGACAATGGCGCGGAAGATCGTGTTTTCAAGCTGGCGCACATTGCCTGGCCAACTGTAGGCCTGCAGCATGGGAATGGCGTTGGGCGCAATGCCGCGAACCTTGCGGCCTTCTTCGGCGGACAGCCGGGTGATGAAATGCTCGACGAGGGCCGGAATGTCGTCCTTGCGGTCACGCAGCGGCGGCACCATCATGGGATAGACGTTCAGGCGGTAATAAAGGTCTTCGCGGAACTGACCGGCTTTCACCATCTCAATCATGTTGCGGTTGGTGGCCGAAATCAGGCGGATGTTCACCTTGACGGGTTTGCGTGAACCCACCGGATCGATCTCGCCTTCCTGAATGGCGCGCAACAGTTTGACCTGCATGTCGAGGGGCAGCTCCGCCACTTCATCAAGGAACAGGGTGCCGCCGTCGGCTTCCTGAAATTTGCCGTTATGTTTGCTGGTAGCGCCGGTAAAGGAACCCTTTTCGTGGCCGAAGAGAATGGACTCAACAAGGTTTTCCGGAATGGCGCCGCAGTTGACCGCCACAAAGGGGCGGCCGGCGCGATCGCTTTCGCCCTGGATGGCGCGGGCAATCATTTCCTTGCCGACGCCCGATTCGCCTTCGATCAGGATGGGGATGTTGGATTGGGCGCCGCGGCGGCCGAGGCGCAGGACATTGGCCATGGCCGGAGAAGACGCGATAAGGTCGCTGAAACTCAGGGAGCCGCCGACTTTCTTGTTCAGGCGCTTCACTTCCTCGGTGAGCGCATTGACCTTCAGCAGATTCTGAATGGAAATTTTCAGGCGCTCGGGCGATACGGGCTTCACCACAAAGTCGTCGGCACCGGCGCGCATGGCCTTGATCACGGTTTCGATAGAGCCTTGCGCGGTTTGCACGATGACGGGCAGGTCGCCGCGAATACCTTGCATTTTCTCGATGAATTCCAGCCCGTCCATTCCGGGCATCATGAGATCGAGGATCACCAGCTCGATGCTGCCGCCATTTGGCCCGTTCAAGACTTCCAGTCCCTTGATTCCGCCATCTGCTGCTATTGAATCAAAACCGAACCGCTTGACAAGTTCTTCCAGAATGCGGCGTTGGGCGGGATCGTCTTCGACAATCAGTATGCGTGAAGTCATGCTGTTTAATCAACTCATCGTCAAAGGGCCAAATTCAGGTGCGGCCAAGCAACAGGCACCCCCCGTCTGCTTTGCTTTCCCTGTTGCCCGTAGTCTCGCAGTGAAGGGTAAAGGCCCTGTTAATGAGATAGATTATTTGGGGACAAATTCAGGCAGTTGCCGAAGCCGCGGGCATGAGCCATATGGGAAACAAATTGTTAACAAGGAATGGACATGACCGCTTCCGCCGCACTCGGAAATTTGCCCGAATGGAACCTCGCTGACCTCTATGCCGCGCCCGATGCGGCGGCCTTCAAGGCCGACATGCTGAAGGGCGAGGCGGAAGCCAAAGCCTTCGCCGCAAAGTATAGGGGGAAACTGGCAAAGCTCTCGGGCGCGGAGCTTGCCGTGGCGCTCAAAAGCTATGAGGCCATTTCAGATCTGCTTGGCCGCACCGGCTCCTATGCCCAGTTGTATTATGTAGGGGATACAACGGATGCGGCGCGCGGCAAGTTTTATGGCGACGTGAGTTCCAAGCACACGGAAATTTCAACTCAGCTCCTGTTCTTTGAACTTGAGCTCAACCGGATTGACGATGCAGCCCTCGAAAAGGCCATGCAGGACCCGGGGCTCAACCACTACCGGCCATGGATTGAGAACCTGCGCAAGGAGCGGCCCTATCAGCTTGATGACAAGCTGGAGGAGCTGTTCCTCGAAAAGTCCCAGACGAGCTACAGCGCTTTCAACCGCCTGTTCGATGAAACCATGGCGGACCTGCGCTTCGAGGTGGACGGGGAGTCGCTGGCAATTGAACCCACCCTCAATCTCTTGCAAAGCCCGGATGAGGCCAAGCGGAAGGCGGGGGCCCTGGCGCTGGCCAAAACCTTCCAGGAGAATTTGCGTCTCTTCACCCTGATCACCAATACGCTGGCAAAGGACAAGGACATTTCCGACCGCTGGCGGGGTTTCAAGGACATTGCCGCGGCGCGTCATCTTTCAAACCGGGTTGAACCGGAAGTGGTGGATGCGCTGGTGGCGGCGGTGCGCGCCGCATACCCAAAGCTTTCGCACCGCTATTACAAGATGAAGGCGAAGTGGCTTGGCAAGGACAGGCTGATGCATTGGGACCGCAATGCGCCATTGCCGGCGGAAGACACGCGCGAAGTGCCCTGGGCGGAGGCGGAGAAAATGGTGCTCTCGGCTTACGGCGAATTCTCGCCGGAGATGGCGGCCATCGCCAAAACCTTTTTCGACAAGAAGTGGATTGATGCGCCGGTGCGGCCCGGCAAGGCGCCCGGGGCATTCGCACATCCCACCGTTCCATCGGCGCACCCCTACGTGCTCCTCAATTACATGGGCAAGACGCGGGACGTGATGACCTTGGCCCACGAATTGGGGCATGGCGTGCATCAGGTGCTGGCGGCCAAGCAGGGGGCCCTGATGGCGTCCACACCCTTGACGCTTGCCGAAACAGCCAGCGTGTTCGGCGAAATGCTCACCTTCCAGGCCTTGCTGCGCCAGACCACGGACAAGAAGAAGCGGAAAATTCTGCTCGCCTCCAAGGTCGAGGACATGATCAACACGGTGGTGCGCCAGATCGCTTTCTACACGTTTGAACGCAAGGTTCACACAGCACGCAAGGAAGGCGAACTAACGCCCGATAAAATCAATGAAATCTGGCTGGAGATTCAGGCAGAAAGCCTCGGCGATTCAATCGGCATCGGCCCGGGCTACGAAACCTTCTGGGCCTATATCCCGCACTTCATCCATTCGCCCTTCTATGTCTACGCGTATGCCTTTGGCGACTGCCTGGTGAATTCGCTCTATGCGCGCTACCAGGAAAGCGAAGCAGGCTTCCAGGAGAAGTATTTCACCATGCTCAAGGCCGGCGGCACGCAGCATCATTCGGAGCTGCTGAAGCCCTTCGGGCTTGACGCCACCGACCCCGAATTCTGGCAGAAGGGCCTGTCGGTGATTTCGAGGCTGATTGACGAGCTGGAGACGATGGAGAACGCTTGAGTATTGCCTTCGATGAGCTGACGCCTGCCGATGTGGAGGAAATTGCCCGGGTTCATATCCAGTGCTGGCAGGAATCCTATGCGGGCCTCTTGCCCGATGAGTTTCTGAAGAACCTGTCAATCGACGAAAAGATCGCCCAGTGGCGGCAAACGGTTTCGGATCCGTTGGTCTTTACACGGGTTGCCCGCGATGCCCGACGGATCGTGGGATTTGTTTCGTGTGGCGCGGCGCGCGAAGGCGCGGCCAAGGGCGCCGATGGCGAAATTCTCGCGATCTATATTCTCAAGGCTTATCATGGCCGGAGAATCGGGCGCAGCCTCATGGCCGCGGCGGCCCGGTTCTGGCTTTCAAAAGGCGGGCGCAATCTTGTCGTCCTGTCCATGGCGGGCAACAATCAGGCCGCGGCCTTTTACAAAGCTCTGGGCGGGCTTCGGGTCGATGAGGGCAGTTTTGAGATTGCGGGGACCCGGATTGACGATACGGGGCACCTTTTCAACAATTTGGCTGAACTTGCGGCCCTTCCGTGACTCATCGCCGCGTTTGGTTGGGGTGCTTGCAGGGCGTTCCCGGCTTGGCTACACATCTTGCAGAGATTCATGACGTTTGAGGGGACTTCACCAATGGCCGAACATTCTTCAGGCAATCACGCACAGGACATGGAAGCGCATCGCAGCACCTACAGCGCCTTCGTAACGGGCTCCATTGCGCTTTCACTAGTCTGCGCTTTTGTGCTGGTGTCCCTGGTTTCATTCCGCTTTGCCGGGACGCTCAACGTGTTCATGGGGTTTGCCGGCCTGATCGTCGGGATCGTGGCCGTGCTGATTGACGTGCGCACCGGCGGCAAGTGGCTGTTGTCCCTTGGCGCGCTGGTGCTGTTCGGGCTGATCACCGCCATAAACGTTTCATAGGCCGGGCGAAATATGAAGCTCGCGGTCCTTTCTGAAACGAGTCCCGGAGAGCGCCGGGTTTCGGCAAGCCCGGACACGGTCAAGGCCTATGTGAAAAAAGGCCTTGCTGTTGTGGTGCAGGCAGGCGCAGGTGCTGGGGCGCATATTTCCGATGAGGCTTTTGTGGCCGCGGGCGCCAGCATCATCAAATCCGATGCAGGGCTCAAGGACGCCGATGTCGTCCTGGCGGTGCGCCGGCCATCGGATGCCATTCTCAAAAGCTTGAAAAAGGGCGCGGTCGTGGCTGCGGGGCTTGATCCTTACGGCGAGCGCAAGGGGCTTGAGGCGCTGGCCAAGTCGGGCCAGTCATTTTTTGCCATGGAACTCATGCCGCGCATTTCGCGGGCCCAATCCATGGATATCCTGTCATCGCAATCCAATCTCGCTGGCTACAAGGCAGTGATCGATGCGGCCGCCTTTTTCGGCCGGGCCTTCCCGATGATGATGACGGCGGCGGGCACGGTTCCGCCGGCCAAGGTGTTCATCATGGGTGTGGGCGTTGCGGGGCTGCAGGCGATAGCCACGGCGCGGCGCCTGGGGGCGATTGTTTCGGCAACCGACGTTCGCAAGGCAACCGAAGAACAGGTCAAAAGCCTTGGTGCCAAATTCGTATTTGCCGATGTGGCCGATGCGGCGACTGCCGGCGGCTATGCCAAGGAACTCTCGGCGGAGGACAAGGCCAAGCAGGCAGCCCTTGTGGCCGAGCATATCAAGAGCCAGGACATTGTGATCACCACGGCGCTCATTCCGGGTAGGCCGGCGCCGGTGCTGGTGAGCAAGGACATGGTCGAGAGCATGAAGCCCGGTTCGGTGATTGTCGATCTTGCGGTGGAGCGCGGCGGCAACTGCCCGCTGTCGAAGCCAGACCAGGTTGTCGAGCACAAGGGCGTTTCGATCATCGGCACGGTGAACCTGGCGGGCAAGCTGGCGGGCAATGCCTCGCCGCTGTTTGCCAAGAACCTGGCCAATTTCCTCGACCTGATGATCCAGCCCGATGGCAGCCTGAAGATTGACTATGAAGACGAGATCATCAAGGGCACGCTGATTGCCCGGGATGGCGCGCTGGTTCACCCGATGTACAAGGCATAGATCATGGAACAGATGGCTCATACGGTTGATCCCTTCGTCTCGCTTCTCGGCATTTTCGTGCTGGCGGTTTTCGTCGGCTACTATGTGGTGTGGAACGTGACACCGGCCCTGCACACGCCGCTGATGTCGGTGACGAACGCCATTTCATCGGTGATCGTTGTCGGCGCGCTGCTCGCCGTGGGGGCAGGGGCTGTCGCCTCGGGTTCCACCATTGCGATGATCTTCGGCTTTCTCGCCCTGATCCTGGCAAGCGTGAATATTTTCGGCGGCTTCCTCGTGACCAGCCGCATGCTGGCCATGTACAAGAAGAAGGGCAAATAGATGTCAGCCAGTTTCGCTGCCCTCCTTTATCTCATCGCCGGCGCGCTTTTCATCATGGCACTGCGGGGACTGTCCAATCCTGAATCGGCGCGGGCGGGTAACACCTATGGCATGATCGGCATGACCATTGCGGTGCTCACCACGCTGGCCATTGCGGCGCCGACAAATCCGCTGGTCTGGGTGCTGATCATTGGCGGCATCGCCATCGGCGGTGCCATCGGCGCTTTCGCGGCAAAGCGCATTGCCATGACGGCCATGCCGCAGCTTGTGGCGGCGTTTCACTCGCTTGTCGGCCTGGCTGCGGTGTTTGTCGCGGCGGCGGCCTTCTATGCGCCTGATGCCTTCGGCATTGCCAGCGGCGGCGAGATTCATGCGCAGAGCCGGGTTGAGATGGCGCTGGGTGCCGCCATCGGCGCTGTCACCTTTACCGGCTCGATCATCGCCTTCCTGAAGCTTGACGGCCGCATGTCGGGCGCTCCCATCATGCTGCCGTTCCGGCATTACATCAATGTGGCGCTGGGCCTGGCCCTGCTGTTCTTCACCTTCGGATTCTTCCTCACGCAGAGCCCCATCGATTTCTGGCTGATCGTTTTCATCAGCTTCGCGCTGGGCTTCCTGCTGATCATTCCCATCGGCGGGGCGGACATGCCGGTCGTCGTCTCCATGCTCAATTCCTATTCGGGCTGGGCGGCGGCGGGCATCGGCTTCACGCTGGGCAACACGGCGCTGATCATCACCGGGGCGCTGGTGGGCTCTTCCGGCGCCATCCTTTCCTACATCATGTGCAAGGGCATGAACCGCTCCTTCATCTCAGTCATCCTCGGCGGCTTTGGCGGCGAGACGGCTGGTCCTGCCGATGGCGCCAAGGAAACGCGGCCGGTGAAGCAGGGCTCGGCCGATGACGCGGCCTTCATCCTGAAGAACGCCGGCTCGGTGATCATCGTGCCGGGTTATGGCATGGCGGTGGCCCAGGCCCAACATGCGCTGCGCGAAATGGCGGATCATTTGAAGAAGGCGGGCGTCACCGTGAAATACGCCATTCATCCCGTCGCGGGCCGCATGCCGGGCCACATGAACGTGCTGCTGGCGGAAGCCAACGTGCCTTACGACGAAGTATTCGAGCTCGAGGACATCAATTCCGAATTCGCCCAGGCCGATGTGGCGTTTGTCATCGGGGCCAATGACGTGACCAATCCTTCCGCCAAGGACGATCCGAAATCGCCGATCTACGGCATGCCGGTGCTTGAGGTGTGGAAGGCCAACACGGTGATGTTCATCAAGCGCGGCATGGCGAGCGGCTACGCCGGCGTCGACAACCCCCTGTTCTGGCGCGACAACACCATGATGCTGTTCGGCGATGCGAAGAAGATGACGGAGCAGATCGTCAAGGGGATGTGAAGTTCAGCGCGATGCGGCCTTTACCGGTGGCTTTCGCCTCGATGCTTGCGGCATGTTCTCGAATACGATCTTCAGCCTGCTCCCCGTTGCTTTCGCAAAACGTTGCAGAGTCTTGCCTGAAGGCAACGCTTTTCCGCTCTCCAACCTTGCGATTGTGCTTTGGGTGGTTTTCATTATATGAGCAAGTTGGTTTTGAGTAAGGCCCGCGCGCGACCTTGCGGCAATCATTGCGGAAGCAAGCGCAAATTCCTCTTCGAGAGCCTCATACTCTTTTCGATAGGAGGGATCTTTCATCCATTTCTTGTGTAGTGATGAAATCTTCTTCATCGAATCTCCTTGGCCCGCTGGCGGGCAATTTCCAATTCATTCCTTGGCGTCTTCTGGGTTTTCTTAACGAATACCCTGACAATAATCACGCGCTTGCCACTTGCCGTTACATAGATTGCCCGTGAAATTCCGTCTCTTCCCGTTGCGCGCAACTCCCAAAGCCTGTCTTCAAGGTGCTTGACCGTATCGCGTGGCAATGCCTCAAAGCCGTGCTGCTCAATTAGGCCCGTTATCCGGGTCAATCGCGCCCGCATATCAACCGGCAGCGTTTCAATTTCTTTTTCGACGAGACGGTTAAGCGCCAGTACGGTCCAAGCCATGCTGGCTATATATCAAAAAAGAGATATTTCAGCAAGGGCATCGGCCCCTTTATTGCTTATTCACATTTCAATGAGCGTTGGGCAATGCTCCGCCCTTGATGGAAACGGTTATGCCGTATCCGGGGCAGGCGAGAGAAGCGAAGGGTTGCGTGAACGCAGCCTACGCAGAAGTGCCGGTCGTGTCGTCCGGCGGTTGACGCAAACCGCGCCCACGCTTTCGTGGCGATTTCGGCTTCCGGTTCGTACTTCGGCCCTGTCTTCTTCAGACTGCCTAACTGCCTTGCGGCGCGCAGGTCCTAATGCCTGCGGATCTTGCCGGAAACTCCCGAGCGCGGGGTATTCGTCCCACCCCGCCCGCAGGCGCCACATCCACCCCATCAAAGCCACCGTCGCGACCGAGACCCCTTCCGGAATGAACAAATCATTCCTAGTATATAGGAATATAACTGTCAAGGATTAAAATGATATTTTCTTTAGCCTTCGGGATCATCGATCGTGTTGTCCAGAAAAAATGCTTCCCAGTCGCGGCCGCCATGGAAGATATTGCTGATGATGACATCGCCGCCTTCTACGAAATAGGCGACCACGGTCTTGCGCTCGATGCTTAGAATTCT
>JAEUMI010000051.1 GCA_016792825.1 Hyphomicrobiales bacterium | reverse complement strand
CGCCGGTTCCGGCGTGCCGAATGTCGGCGCGCCTGATTGCATCGACATGGACGCGGCAAAGGTGCCGAAAACCACAGGCGCGCCGGGCCGGCACAATTGCGTAAAGGCAATGCCGACCGAAGCCTCCGCCAGGATCTGCGTTAGCGTTCCAACCGTGGTGACCGGCGACATGGCGCCCGCCACGATGAACGGCGAGATAACAGTCGCCTGGTTGGCCCGGGCGTAAACTTTCAGCGCGCCTAACATCACGCCATCCCACACCATGGGTGAGTTGGCGTTGATCAGGCTGGTCATCACGCAGTTCTGGTCAACAAATTCCTTGCCAAAAAGCAGTTCCGCCATGGCAACCGAATCCGCCGCGCGTTCGCCCGAGGTGACCGAACCCATGAACGGCTTGTCGTTGTATTTGATGTGGGTGTAGACCATATCCAGGTGTCGCTTGGCCACCGGCACGTCCACCGGCTCACACAGCGTTCCGCCTGCGTGATGCAGGCTCGGCAGCATGTAGACGAGCTTCGAGAAATTGCGGAAATCCTCGATCGTGGCATAACGCCGGCCTTCATCGAGATTGCGGATGAAGGGCGGGCCATAGACCGGCGCAAACACTGTGTTGTTGCCGCCAATGCTAATTGAGTTGACCGGGTTGCGCGCATGCTGCGTGTATTCGCGCGGCGCCGTCTTGATCAGCGAGCGCACCAGCCCCTTGGGAAAGCGCACGCGGTAACGCTTCGGATCGGTTTCCGAGTGCTTGACGTCGGCGCCGGACTCTTTCCACATTTGCACGGCTTCCGGATCTTCATAGAAATCAATTCCGGTTTCCTGCAAAACGGTTTCTGCATTGTGCTCGATCAGTTCGAGTTGGTCATCGCTGAACGGCTCATAGGTCTTGATCTTGCGCCGGATATAGCCGGCGGGCGGGGTCACTTGATTGGTGCGCGCCGCCCGGCGGGCATCGGCCCCGCCGGCGCTTCTCTGGCGGCGTCCGGTGGGAGCGGGCTGTACATCGGTCATGGTCTGGCCTGTTGAGAAAGTTTCACGAGGGGTAGGTTTAGGCTCAACAGGCAGGCCGGGGCGGCGGATAAGCGTCAGCCAATGCAGCGGAAACGACCTTGCAGTGGCCCCCGCTTGTCAGGCAAAAGCCCATCCTCCAAGGTGGGTCCATGGAACACCGTGATGCAACACTTCAGGCCTTTTATGACCTGACCGAAACCGCCGTTTTGCGCCGCGCCGATAGCTGCAAAAACGCCGGGCCGGCGGCAAAGCGCGTGTTCGATGGCTTGCGAAACACGGTGGGCGGCAAAGGCAGTTCAGCATCCGAGCGCTTGCCCATCTGCGATGTGCTGGAGTCCGCGCTGCACGTTGCAGGCACCGGCCCGGCCCCCATCCCGGAGCTTGCTGCGGCCCTGAACAGCCTGTCGCCGTGCCTGCAATGGAAGCGCCGCAAAGACTCAACGCCCGATGGCACGAATTTTTATGACTGTCACGCCAATGTTCTTGTGGCCGGGCCAGGCGGCCTGGAAGAACGCGAAGATGTCTGGGTCGGTATCAGCCTGATGGCGCCCCATGTGCGCTACCCCGACCACCGCCATCCTCCGGAAGAAGTGTATGTCTCCCTGGCCGGCGGTTCCTGGTGGAATGAGAGCATGGACTGGACCACGCCGGGCCCCGGTGGCCTCATCTACAACGACCCCAATGTGCTCCACGCCATGCGCACCGAAGCCCAACCGCTCCTCGCCATCTGGTGCCTGTGG
>JAEUMI010000011.1 GCA_016792825.1 Hyphomicrobiales bacterium | reverse complement strand
TTGTCGGGATGCGCCATGCGGCCCGCATGCATGAGCTGGATGAAAACCTTGCCGCCTGCCTTATGGACCGCCGAGGTCACCTTTTTCCAACCCGCGACATGGGCATCGGTGTAGATTCCGGGGGTTGTCGTATAGCCCTGGCCGTCATCGGAAGGCTGGGTGCCCTCAGTTATGATCAGGCCAAGCGAGGCCCTTTGTGCATAATATTCCGCGGCCAGATCGCCGGGTGTGCCATCTGGTTTGGCCCGGCTTCGGGTCATAGGCGCCATGGCAAAGCGGTGTGGCAGGGTGATATTTCCAAGTTTTACGGGGTCCCAGAGGCTGTTCATGATGGTTTCCTTCGTGTGCAAGTTGAAAACCCAGAGCGCAGTTGCTATTTGTGCTCTGGTATCGTAATGTTACCCACACTAGATATGAAACTATAATTTGTAACACAAGGAGGCACATTTATGGAACCGGGTATCACCCATGATAGCGGCAACTGCCGGGCGGTTGCGGATGTGCTGGCCCGCATCGGGGACAAGTGGACGGTTTACATCGTCAATCTCCTGTCAAACGGCCCCATGCGCTTCAACGAAATCCGCCGGTCGGTGAGCGCCATATCCCAGCGCATGCTGTCTTTGACGCTGCGCGGGCTGGAGCGCGATGGCCTGGTCACGCGCACGGTGTTCCCCACCATTCCGCCGCGCGTCGACTATGAATTGACGGAAGTGGGCCGCACGCTGATTGCGCCCCTCAAGCAAGTGGGCTCATGGGCGATTGCCAACCGCGATTACGTGGAAGCTGCGCGGGCGAAATTCGACCTGGACAATGCCGGCAGCAAAACCGCGGAAGCCTTGGGCCGGCGGCGCACCAATGCGCTTCCCAAGAACCCTGAGTTTACTTCAACCAGCGCTCCGCCCCTGGCGGAGTGAACTACTTCTCGTAGTGCTCCGCCACCAGGCGGTTGAGCAGGCGCACGCCCCAGCCTGAGGCCCAGCTCTGGTTGATGGGCGACTTGATGGAGTCCATGGCGGTTCCGGCCACATCGAGATGGGCCCAGGGAACCTTGTTCACGAAGCGCTGGAGGAATTGCGCGGCAGTAATGGAACCCGCGTTGCGGCCGCTGGTGTTTTTCATGTCGGCCACGTCATGGTCGATCAGCTTGTCGTATTCGGCGGTCAAGGGCATGCGCCAGACTTTTTCACCCGTGGCGTTGCCGGCCTCCGACAGGCGCGCGGACAACTCGTCATTGTTGGAAAAAAGCCCGGCATGTTCCTTGCCAAGCGCCACGAGAATGGCGCCGGTCAATGTCGCCAGGTTCACCATGAATTTCGGTTTGAAGCGGTCCTGGATATACCAGAGCACATCGGCGAGAACGAGCCTGCCTTCCGCGTCGGTGTTGAGCACGGCAATGGTTTGGCCCGACATGGATTTCACCACGTCGCCGGGGCGCTGGGCCTTGCCGTCGATGGCATTTTCAACAATGCCGATGGCGCCGATGGCATTGACCTTGGCCTTGCGCCTGGCGAGCGCCAGCATCAGTCCGGTGACGCAGGCGGCCCCGCCCATGTCGCCCTTCATGTCCTCCATGCCCGCCGCCGGCTTGATGGAAACACCGCCGGTATCAAAGGTGACGCCCTTGCCGATGAAGGCCACGGGCTTGTCGCCCTTCTTGCCGCCATTCCATTTCATCACAACAAGGCGGGCCTCATGGGGCGATCCCTGGGCCACGCCGAGCAAAGCGGCCATGCCCAATTTCTTCATTTGGGCGGCATTGAGGATTTCCACTTGCACGCCGCTTTTGCTCAGCGCCCTGGCGCGGGCGGCAAATTCAATGGGGAAGAGAATATTGGCGGGTTCGTTGACGAGGTCGCGGGCCAGGTGGACGCCCTCACGCACGGCACTCAGCGGCGCAAAGGCCTTCCTTGCCTTTTCCGCCGCGGCAGAGAGGACCGTCAGGCTGTCAATCGCGCCGTTCTTTTCGGGCTTCTTGGTCTTGTAGGAATCAAAACTGTAAACGCGAAGGCTGGCCCCTGACGCGATAAGGGCGGCAGCGTCTTCCAGTCTCACTTTTGCCTTAGTGGGAAGTTCCGCGGCGATGCTGGCCATCTTCGCCTTTGCGCCCTGCAGGGCGCCGGCAATGACGCCACCGAGCAATTCAGTCTCTTTTTCCCCAAGGGAATCTCCGGCGCCGGCGCCAACAATCAGAATGCGGTCAAAGCCGCCGCCCGGAGCAAGACAATCCAAAACAGAATCACGCTTTCCTTCGAATTTTGCAGCTTTCATGGCTTTGGTCAGCTGCCCGCTGCAGCGGGTGTCGGCAGCGGCTCCCAGCGGGAACAGTTTCCCCCCTTCACCGGCGAGGACAACAAGGACTCCCGATTTGGGCAGGGCGGCGTTCGTAAAGTTAATTTTCATGATTTATTCCATTGATTTGCTTACGCAATTCCTTAGCTGCTTCAGCGGCGCTATTCAACTGCAAGACTTCCCCAACTTGCCACAATCGCGCCTTTCCACAGCCATGCCGCTCCCGCAGGGTAGTGGAATTCTTCGCTTCCCGGCGCTTGTGAAACGCGTTAAGAAAGTGAAATGTGTCGTGACTGATTTGGCTGGGAACGTGGTGAACGCGGCAATTCCAAGAAAAGCGGTATTGGGTGTGGGGGCTTTGGTCTCCCGTGGCGCGCTGCTGATGTGCGCCAGCCTTGCCGCAATGCTCGTGGCGGCGCCTCTCTCCCAAGCCATCGTCAAGAAGGAATTCGTCAATCCGGTCCTGAAGAAACCCGTCGCCGGAACGAGAGTTGACGTCGTGGCGGACCGCATCACGATTGAGGGCAATACCAAGATCGCAACGGCCACGGGAACGGTGCGAATCACCTACGGGCCATACACCCTGATTGCCACCAAGGTTGTCTATGATCAGGATGGCGACAGCTTCAAGGCCAATGGCTCGGTGGAGATTCGCGAGCCCAATGGCAATGTCCTGCAAGCCGAAACCGCCGACCTTCACAACAAGTTCAAGGAAGGCTTCGCCCGTCATCTCCGCGCCCTTCTCACTAACGACGTGACGATTACGGCGGACTACGCCAAGCGTCAGGAAGGCGGCATCACAATCTACGAGCATGCAAGTTACACCGCGTGCAAGGATTGCTCCACCGATGGCGGGGCGCCGCTTTGGGAAATTACGACGACGAAAACAGTTCACGATGAAAAGGCGAAGAACCTTTACCACACCAATCCCACGCTCAGAATTGGCGGGGTTCCGGTGGGCTGGCTGCCCTATGCGTCGATGCCGGACCCCACGGTTGACCGGCGCAGCGGCTTCCTTCTGCCGAACTATCGCAGTGGCGATGCTTACGGCTTTGGGATCATAACGCCCTACTTCCTGGAACTCGGCCGCAGCGCTGACCTGACCTTCCGGCCCATGTGGACCACGGAACAGGGTGTGGTGGGCGATGTGCAGTTCCGCCAGCGCCTGAGATCAGGCAGCTATAATGTCCGCGGTTATGGCGTTTACCAATTGGACGAGGTTGGGCCCCCGGGTGACACGAAGTGGCGCGGGGCGGTGACATCCGACGGCCATTTCAGGCTTAACGACACATGGCACTGGGGCTGGGACGGAACGCTGACCAGCGACAAGAAGTTCCTCGACCATTATGATTTTGACGGCCGGGAACTTGCTACCAGCAAGCTCTATCTCACCGGCATGGACGACCGGAACTATTTTTCCGCCCAGGCCCTTCATTTCAAAACCCTTTCGCTGGCCGAAGACCAGGGGGATTTCCCGACGGTCCTGCCCTACATCAATTCGGAATATACCCTGGAACAGGCAGTACTCGGCGGCGAACTGAGTTTCGACGTGAGCGCCTATTCGCTTTCGCGCGATGATCCCGGAACGCCCTACTACACAATCAACCATGGCACGGACCAGAGCCGCGCTGTGGCGAATGTCAATTGGCAACGGCAAATGACGACTGGCGCCGGCCAGGTGATCACGCCTTTTGCCACAATGCGCAGTGACCTCTACATCTCCAACAATGTGCCAGACGGCATGGGCGGTTATCTTGATCAGGAGGTCACCGGACGCCTGCTGCCCTCGGCCGGAATTGACGTGCGCTGGCCGTTCATTTCTTCCAACGCTTTTGGCCAAAGCATTCTGACGCCGGTGTTCCAGGCCATTGCGGCGACCAATGAAACCGATGAAGACAAAATCGGCAATGAAGACGCGATCAGCGTCAACTTCAACAGCAGCAGCCTGTTCCTGCACGACCGCTTTACCGGCTATGACCGCTATGAGGGCGGCACCCGCGCCAATGTCGGCCTGCTCTACTCCTTCCTCTCCGATAATGGCGGCTCGGTGCGGATGAGTGTCGGCGAATCCTTTCATATTGCAGGCGAGAACAGCTTTGAACTGGACACAGGGCTGGACGGCAGCAAATCCGACCTGGTGGGCGCCATCATGGTCCAGCCCTGGGACAATCTGGGGCTTTCCTATCAGGCGCGGGTGGAGGAAGACCTCTCCGCCATCAACGTCCAGGAAGCATTTGCCAATTTTACCCTTGACCGGTTTTCAACCTCTCTCGGCTATATCTATCTGGACAGCGAGCCAAGCGCCGGCCGCGAGGACACCATCGAACAGGTCGAAAGCGACGCGAGCTTCAGGTTTACCGAAGCCTGGAGCGTGTTTGGCGGCGTTAAGTATGATTTGGCCGATGACAAATTCAGGGGCAAATCCATCGGAATCGCCTTTGATTGCGACTGCATGAGCGCAAAATTGACATATTCAGAAACCAACACAGCGGAAACGCACGATGATATGGATCGGACGTTGAAGTTTTCTGTTGAGTTGAGGACGATCGGCCAGACTGACTTTTCCTCTGGCCTCTGAGTGAGACATTAATGACCAGGACTATTTACTGTTTGACGGCCCTGTTGTGTGCGTTGTGTCTGGCAATCAGCAGCCAGAATACCGCCCGCGCCGCCGATCAGGGCATTGTCGCCACGGTCAACGATATCCCGATCACCAGTTTCGATATTGACCAGCGGCTTCGGCTGCTGGAAATCATGGGCAACAAGCAGTCAGGTGACGGCATCCGCAAGAAAGCCCTGGACATGATGATCGACGAGATCATCAAGATCGCAGAGGCAAAGAAATACAAGGTCGAAGCCACCGACAAGGAAATTGACGCCCACATGCTGCGCGTGGCCAAGGGCCTCAACACCGATCTGCCGGGAATGCGCAGCAAACTCCAGGAACAGGGGATTGCCATTTCTTCCCTGAAGCAATACGCATCGGCGCAAATCGCTTTCGCGCGAATCCTGAACGGGAAATACAAGTTCAAGGCAACGGTGGAGCCCGCGGAAGTCGACAGGAAATTTGCCGAGATAAAGGAAGGGCTGGAGAAGAAGGTCAGCACCATCATGAATGACCCGCGCATGAAAGCCCAGCTGGTCTATAATCTTGTTGAAATCGATTTGCCGGTTGAAGATCCGAACGATACCATGCTGCTGCAGGCCCGCGCCGTTGAAGCCGCCCAACTCATGAAGAATTTCAAGGGCTGCGGCTCGGCGCGCGAAGCAGCGTCCGGAATCTTCAACGTCAAGATCGGAAAGCCCATTGACGCGCTTGCGGCCAAGATTCCCAAGCCCATGAGGCAGGCTCTCGACAAGGTCGGGCCCGGCAAGGCCATGGGGCCGGCACGCGGACCAAAGGGAATCCAGGTCATCGCCTTCTGCAGCAAACGCACCGTCCAGCCGCCGAAGCCTAGGTATGAATTGCCGACGCGCGAACAGGTGGAAACGGCTGTTTCAAACGAGAAATACAATGCCGCCGAAGAAAAATACATGAAGGCAATGCGAAAAACGGCTTTGATCGAGTATAAAGACCCGGTTTACGCGCAACCCTGAATCATGGGGCCGCCCACGCCAAAACCCAATTCTGTTGCCCTCACCTGCGGGGAGCCTGCAAGCATTGCGCCGGAGATCACCGCCAGGGCCTGGCTTGCGCTCCGCGATAATGGCGCGGCGCCGTTTTTCCTGATCGGGGACAGCGACTATTTCAGCAGCCGCGCCAGCGTGGCGGGCATTGCGATTGCTTCCATGAAAATCTCCACGCCCGGCGAAGCCCATGACGTGTTTCCCACGGCATTGCCAATCCTGCACCGGCCCCTGGCGGTTCACCCCAGACCCGGGGTTATTGATCCCGCCACGGCGCGGAGTGTCATCGCTGCCATCGACGAGGGCGCATCGCTTGCCATGGCCGGCGAGGCTGCGGCCCTGGTCACCAATCCCATCCAGAAGGAGTCGCTTTATGCGGCTGGCTTCCGCCACCAGGGGCATACGGACTATCTGGCGGCGATTGCCGGCAGGCAGGGACAAAAATGCCATGAGGTGATGATGCTGGTGGCCCGCGATCTTCGCGCCGTTCCGCTGACGGTTCACATTCCCATCAAGGATGTTCCGGCAGCGCTGAGCACCGAATTGATCGTTACCCAGGCCCGCGTTGTGGCCCATGACCTGCAGAAATATTTTGGCATCATGAAACCCCGCCTCGCGTTCACGGGGCTCAATCCGCACGCGGGGGAAAACGGCAGCATGGGCCGGGAAGAGCAAACCATCATCACGCCTGCGCTGAACCAATTGCGCGCCGAAGGACTGGAGGTTGCGGGGCCGCTTCCGGCGGATACCGCATTCCATGAGGAAGCGCGGGCAAACTATGATGCCATTCTCTGCATGTATCACGACCAGGCCCTGATCCCGGTCAAGACGCTGGATTTTCACGGCGGGGTCAATGTCACCCTGGGCCTGCCTTTCATCCGCACCTCGCCGGACCATGGCACGGCGCTGGGCATTGCCGGAACCGGCAAAGCCAATCCGCAAAGCCTTATTGCAGCGCTCACCCTGGCCGGCGAAATGGCATCCCATGTCCGTCGCTGAAGACGGGCTGCCGCCGCTTCGCGAGGTGATCGCCCGCCATGATCTCGGCGCAAAGAAAAGCCTGGGCCAGAATTTCCTCTTCGACCTGAACCTCACACGGCGCATTGCGCGCAGTGCAGCGCCGCTGGAAGGTTTCACCATCGTGGAAGTTGGCCCCGGCCCCGGCGGACTGACACGGGCGCTGCTGATGGAAGGGGCGAAGCAGGTAATCGCCATTGAACGCGATGCAAGAACCCTGCCCGCCCTTGCCGAAATTTCCGCGGCCTATCCTGGAAGGCTTTCGGTCATTGCCGATGATGCGCTTGCCATGGATTGGCCCGCGGTTGTTACAGGCCCGGCGAAGATCGTCGCCAACCTGCCCTATAATGTTGCCACCGCCCTGCTCACCGGCTGGCTGACGCAAAACGCCTGGCCGCCGTGGTTTTCATCCTTGACGCTGATGTTCCAGAAGGAAGTTGCCGAACGCATCGTGGCAAAGCCCGGCGGCAAGGACTACGGCAGGCTGTCGGTGCTTTGCCAATGGCGCTGCGACGCGAAGAAGCTGTTTGATGTCAATCGCAGCGCCTTCACGCCCGCCCCCAAAGTCACGTCCAGCATCGTTCAACTCATTCCCAGGCAGTCCTTTGACGT
>JAEUMI010000009.1 GCA_016792825.1 Hyphomicrobiales bacterium | reverse complement strand
CGGCTGCGCCGAGCATCAGGCCGACCAGATGCAGAAACAGGAGTGCTGCGTTCATCTTGAATTCCCCTTGTCGGTGTTCTTCCCCGGAACGTTCAATACATGAAGTCCGCTGCGTTGGAAAGGCGGCGGCAGGGGAACCGGTTTATTCCCCTTCGAAAGGAATGCGCTTGTAAAGCCCCCAGGACTTTGTCCAGGCTTCCGTTTTCCAGCGGAAAAAGAAATGCAGGCAAATTCCTGCGAGAAAAAGCACAAGGAATAAGAGCCCTGTGGCGGCCAGGCCCTTCCAGGCATAAACGCCAACCGCGACGGCAAGCAGAACGCAGTATTTGACAATGCGAAACCTGCGCGACTGCGCATGGAGCGCGATGCATTTTTCTTTCCTATAGAAGTCTTTGAAGGGCATTATCATTGCAGGCGCCAAGGCAATAATCAGCTTTCGGTGGAATTAAGCGTTGGCTCCGCCGGATACTCATCCCACGTTCTTCCATAATATTCACGGCCAGAAGCTTTTTTGTTTGTGCCGCCCCATTGTTTAAAGAAAAATGCCGTATCATGCTTGCGGCATTGGGCCTTGATTTCCCGTACCCATTTTTGTTCGATTGGACGTGAGCCCGGCCCTGACTCGCCACCCACTATTGCCCAATGAATGCGAGATAGATCTACAGGTCCAACCGGCCCCAAAAGAGGCTCAAAAGACACAAACCGGATTGCGGCGGGCGTATCTCTCAGGATTGAAACACGTTCGACAAACTTTTCGCTTTCGACAGAAGTCCCAAGCCAGATGTGCGAGGCCACTTTCAAATCCAGTGACTCAATGATCCGCTTCATGTTTTCTGGGCGCTTTGTCAGGATTTGATAGACGTGGTGATCGGCAGACTCCATAGTCTTCCAAACCTCCGCAATGAACTCCGGCGGAACTCCATCCTGAAATAAATCAGACATCGAGTTCACGAAAATCTTGCGTGGCTTTTTCCAGCGCAGCGGAATGTCCAGCGCTTTCCTTACGAGGTTGAACTTACCGGTCCATACAGGTCGCCCTCCGCTCTTGCGCGTAGTGCCGCGATACGATGGATGATCCATGGATTGAAGGCGCGCCGCCATCCGCATCGCATAACAATTCGTGCAGCCGGGCGAGACCATCGCGCAACCCGCAATCGGATTCCACGTCGCGTCAGTCCACTCTATGTCAGAGAGCCCCGCCATTATCTCTTTCTCTTTAATACTGCGGCGGCAAGCTTTGCCGCAAGCTTAGCTTTAGGGCTTGGGTTTGCCCATGCAAACAACAAAGAATAGTCGTGACGTCCTTTTCCACCGAGCGGTAACCAGTCAGTTAGAACACCACCACCAAAGATTGGCTTCATGCATTTTATCATGAATTCGGTCATTATTTTTGGTGTTGATAATTTTTCAAACGCCGGCGTAGGTATGCTGTCAAACGATAGTTGACCTGTTTGTTGTCTGGCAAGTTCTCGCCAATCTGCCCCACCAAATAGCGCATCAATTGATGCTTCGTGGGTGTAATGTATCTTGCCATCATTTCCGACTTGGCGATTTACTCCCAAGCCTGCTGGAAACAGATACCAAAGATCAATGGCTTTTGTTTGAGCTACGCTCTTGATCGTATCCCAAACTACATTATTTCCAAATGGATCCAAGAACACAACGGCCCTTGATTGTCGAGAGTGCTTTGCATGCCAGTCATGTGATCGGCAGAAATCTTGCAATACTTTGTTAGCATCGCCGTTTATAACTTTCACCCGAGATGCAAGGCTGGAATATTCCGAATTGACCATGACTTGCAATTCTTTTGCTCTTGTCTTGTCCTTCTCGACAAAAATGTACTCATCAAACGGAACCTTCAATTCCAATGCTCGCCTTGCACTTCCCTTGATGAAACTTGTGGACTCATAAACGTCAAATAGGGGCATGCTATCCCCTACAATGTCGATGCCCCCATTTCCTGCAAAAGCGTCAAAATAGATTTTGCGGAAGGCTTTCTCGCGTGATGGTTGGAATTGAAGTGCCGTAGTAAAACGATCCAGATAGTCCGTAAGCTTATCTAGCTTCAGGTTTGTGTCAGGGCTTCCAAATTGTTGCGTGGATGATTTTGCCAACTTGAAACCTCACCTTGGAACAAAAATAGAACTAATGTGAATAAAAGTCAATCCGGCCATAATCCTGCCCCAATCTAGGAATATACACCTTCTCAGGCTGTTCCAAAGGAGGGGACGATGTCGACAGCGTCTCGAAATTGCGGAACAGTTTGCAGCGCCCGCGGCTTAGGGTCTAACGCACCAGAAGTCCCGGGAGTTTCCGGCAAGATCCGCAGGCACTATGACCTGCGCGCCGCAAGGCAGCTAGGCAGTCTGAAGAAGACAGGGCCGAAGTGCGAACCGGAAGCAGAAATCGCAGCGCACGCGAGCCAAGGCTCCGCGCAGAAAACTACCCTACCCCGGCGTGGAGCCAGGCTCCGGCATTCCCCTCCACTTTTTCTCCCCCAACCCCCGCCACATCGACGAAGGACACACATGAATGACCGGTTCCGCCGCGAAACACCGCTCACGGCCTGCCCCAGCTTGCGCTGTCGCCGCCGCAAAACCTGCAAGGGTCTCGCATATGACAGGCAATGCCTGAAAACCCACTTCGCAACCGGGGACGATTGGCGCAACCACAGGGCCGCCAAAATCCGGAAATTCCACGCAAGCCTCAACTCGCCGCCGCGCGACCCGAGCCTGCCCGAGGTGTCGGAGGCCGAGGCGCTGTCGATCGTGTACAAGGCTTTCGAAAAGCGGATTGCCGATGACCGGGCGGAAAAAGCTGGGGGCCAGCGGAAGATTGTTCACTAAATGTTCTTGCGCCGGAATTCCATTTCGGCTAGCGTCCTGCTTCCATTGGGCGGGAAAGGGCTATGACCTCACGGGTGGCAACGGTGGCGTTTCAGGGCATTGAGGCCGTGGCGGTCGATGTGCAGGCGCAATTCCTTTCGGGTCAGGTGCAGTTTCATATCGTTGGCCTGCCCGACAAGGCGGTGGCGGAAAGCCGCGAGCGGGTGCGTGCGGCACTTTATGCCATCGGCCTCGGCCTGCCGGGCAAGCGGCTGGCGATCAATCTCTCGCCCGCCGATCTTCCCAAGGAAGGCAGCCATTTCGATCTGCCCATTGCGCTTGCCGTGCTCTCGGCGCTGGGCGTCATTCCGCCGGATTTTTTGAACCGCTATGTGGTGCTGGGCGAGTTGGCCCTTGATGGCTCGCTGATGGCGGTGGCGGGCGCATTGCCCGCGGCGATTGCGGCCAATGGCCGGGAGATGGGGTTGATCTGCCCCAAGGCATCGGGCGCGGAAGCAGCCTGGGCCGGCGAGGACATTGATATCCTGGCGCCCGACAATCTCATCCAGCTCATCAATCATGTGAAGGGCACGCAGGTGCTCTCGGCGCCGAAGCCGGCGCTGGCGCCGGAAGCTGGCGTGCTGCCGGACTTGCGCGATATCAAGGGGCAGGAGTCGGGCAAGCGGGCGCTGGAAGTGGCGGCCGCCGGTGGGCATCATTTGCTCATGTGATTGACGTCAAGACCCTAATTCGGGAAAGGCTCCCAGTTTCACCCGGGGTGGCACGGGGGGTAGCGCAACCCACGAACTTGTCGATGGGGACTTCAGATTTTTGCGGCAAATTACTTCGCGGCTATGGGCTTGACAGGTACTCGGTTGGGAAACTCAAACACAAATCTCAGTAGCATCTCAGTAAAGGCCACTAAGTCTTTGGCGTCGGTTTCGCTCATCAACACGATCTCGTGGTTAGCCTCGTTTCCCTTACTTCTAATGTGGTCAACCCAGCCCTTGCCGTTTGGCGGAATGTAACCTGCGTCCCCCAGATATCCTACGTAATAGGCGAAAGGTTTGTCCTTCTCTGCTTTTTGCTCCACGGCAATGTGCATCAGTATTTTGCGACATGAGAGAACTGAGGCGGTAAAGGCTGAGATTGCGCAGCATCTTCTCACTTCCTCATACAGCTTGCCGATTTCGACAGGCAGATGCTCCACGGGTTTCCCGAAAGGCACACCCGGTGTTGCAAGATCAACATCAAAGAAGGTTGGCTTCTCGCAGTTAGGACAAATATAGATTGTAAAATCTGTCCTGTGGTAGTGGCCATATCTTTTCGTATTAGCAACATGTCGGCCACAATAGCCACAGTCAAAAGCCCTTGGGCTGCCATCCTCTATTCCTCGCCACGGCATTGCACGGTCCCCTCGTCAGTTGATTAACAATAGGCTGTAACCTCGCAATTGGAAATGGGCAGCCGCCACACTCAAGATCAATCAATGACTTCTCTTTTAGTGCAGCGGTCCCAAAGCTTGCGCCTCTGCGATCTAGCCTATTGCGGCCGTGGGGTCCGCCCCGTGGTCTTCACCTTGTTCGCCTTGCTCCCGGGAGACACAGGCTCCATCGGGGCATTGCGCAGTCGGTAAGCCCCAAGGGCCAGGATGAACATCTTCCGCTCACCCCTGATCACTGCCGCCGTCTCGGGCTTCAAGACTTTCTCCGCCCATTCTGGAAAGCCCACTGGCACGGGATAGGGATAAGCCGAACGCGATGGCGTCTGCATCCCTTACTCCTCGCTCTTCACGAGCTTGGCGTTTTTGAGGTAGCCGCCACGGACTAAGTTGTCCCATGGCATCCAGTCACTCTTCCCGCCGTGCTGCACCTTCACAACGGTGCGACCGTTCCTCACCTCGGTTTCAAGGTCGGGGTAGCGCACGGCAATGTAGGCCTCGAACGACGATGGGTCCTTCACGGGGAGAGACGCCAGTGTGTCCACTGCCTTGGAAGCTATAAATTGCATCCTCGCGGTGTCACCATGGACCACGGCTTGCCGCGCGTCCCTCAGATCATTGTCACCAAGGGCCAGCGTCATGTCGCTGATCGTGATACCCGCATCGGATACCATCTCAGCCGCTGAGGCCATGTAAGCGGCCAGCACTTTCGTCGCTTGTTGGGGTGGCAACTGGGTTGACAACTGGGCGATCATCTCGTCCGCGTCCCCGGTCTCGACGACCGTCCGCACCGCCGCATCAACTGCGTCAGCACCAATGGTAGCCCGGGCGCTATCAATCGCCTTCTGCCCCTCAGCAAACACGGCTTCGGTCTTGGCGTCTACCTCAGCGTCCTTCGCTGCGGCCTCTGCCTCAGCCTCGTCGGGGGGAATGCCCTTAGGGTCTGAGGCGTCTGGGGTCAGGTCGGGAAAAAAACCGTCACTCTGACCATCATGCAAAGGGTTGCCGCCATTCATCCGCGCCATTGGGTCGATGATCTTCGCACCCGGCGGGATAGAACCTGAGTTGAGGAGTTGTGCGTACTGGGTCCTCGACATGGTCATTCCGTTCACAGAAATTATGCGGCTGTCGATATCGGCAACCTTGGCCACAGCAGACTTGGGGCGAGAGGAGAGGACAAACTGGCCGTCCACGATCTCCATGATCGCGCCCGCATTGCCGTCCTGCACTCGCACATTCGCGGTCATGTTCTGCTGGGCGTCAAATTCCGCCTTGGTCTGCGGTCCCGTCGAGGGCTTCGCGCTGGGTTGCTGGTCAAATAGGTTCGTCATAGTCTTGAGTTTCTCCAAGCCAATAGGCTCGGGGTTGTAGGGTTATGTTCAATGGGGTGCGCCCCGGCCACGGGATTGTGGTCGAGGTGCGGTATCGTCGGACCTTGGGGTCAAGTGGGTCTCGGGTAGGGGGTGCAAGTTCCTAGCAAGTTCCATGGAACGAGCAAAATCAATGGGTTAGGCTTTTGGACCTAGCAAATGCTAGGCGCGGTTTTGGACCTAGCAAAAAGCACTCCTAAGGAATGCTAGGTACTGGGAACTAACCCCTTGGTATCATTGGGTCCGGCCTCAGGGCAAAACCGGGGCCGAAACCGGGGGCTAGGGAGCAGGGGCTATTCCTCGTCGTTCGTCCCGGCGTCGTCTTGCCAGAGTTGCATCAACCTATCGGGCAACTTCTCGGAGTAGCGTTCAAGGGCCTTCAACGTGATAGAGGGATTACGGGCCAGCTTCTCACCAAAGGCATGGGCCAGACGTCTCGCCCAGTCCTTCGCTTGCTTATCAATCCACTCGTCATCAATGGGTCGCTCGGCAAGTTGTCGCTTCTTGGCTTCCTCCCACGTGATGTTAAGCACATTCACATCGGGGCCAAAGCTTCCAGCATCCTCCGCGCTCAGTTCGGCAATGGCCTTTCGCATTGTGCCTACCGTACGCTCGGCAACTCCTGTGACCGCCGCAATCTCAGGGATGGTCATTGTCCCCAGTGCCGTGAATTTCCAAGCCCTTTCGAGCTTGTCTCGCTTCGTCATCTTGAGCTTGTCCTTCACGTTGCGGGCGGTGGCCTCTTTCAGTGCGCCCTTGAGGTCGCCATCGAAAACCTCCACAGGCACGGCATCAATAGGGATACACCGCTTGTGCGCCTTCGGTTGCAGCGGGTTGCTCACCTGTTGGTAAGCAATGAGGCGGTGGTGTCCATCAACAACTCGCCAATCGTTCCCAGACCACCAAACGAGAATGGGGTCCAGCACGTGGTTCGGGCTGTTGCGGATAGCTTCGGCAAGCGCTGAGATATGCGCCGCCGCTTCTGCTTGCGTCCCTTCACCCGTCCGGGGTTGAAACACAGAGGTGGCGAATTTGATCTCAGCAAGACGGAGCTTGCCGTTGATCACCTCGGGTCTCGGCTTGTTCTTCTTCGCCGCGCTAACCAAGAGGCTGTAGCCCTTGCCAAAGTCGATCTGTTTTGCGTTCGTGGAATTAGACATGGGTCATCGTGCCTCCTCAGCACGTTCAAAAGTTGGGGTTAGAATTTAGATTAGAGTTAGGGTTGTCAGTCTACGGACTACTCAAGGCCATCAATGGAGCCTTCCTCACGTCATCCGCGTGGCGCTCATCCCGTTCCTCAATCAGGGCCAGCCTGAGGCCAAACGCCCCAAAGGCCGCCATCATCTTTCGGCCAACGGCCAGGACGTTCTTGGAGTTGGGTTCCTTGCACACAAAGTGGCGTTTGCCCGTGGCAGGGTTGATATGCCCTTCGAAGTGGGCGCGGCTTAAGAGATACAAACGTCTCCCCGCCGCCATGAAATACGCATCGTCATTCTTGAAACGGTGGCGATCAATGCCAGCGACATAGCCAATGGCAATCATCGCCGCGATCACCTTGTCCGGCTCTGCGTCTACCAGCGTCTGCAGGATGATGAGGTTGGGTCCGGCCTCCTTGTCGAACACAGGAAAGCCGGGTTTGATCTCAGCGACTACCGCACGTGCCTCCCTCTTCAACTGCTTCAGGGCCTCTCTGAGTTTGCACCAGAGGTCAGCGCTGTTGGGCCGTGAGTTTATCAGCCGGGTCACATGCTTCGAGAGGCGGGTGAGTTCGCCCTTCGTCATCGGGGCTTGGAGCGGATGCCCCCACCGCCTGTCAACGGAGCGATGGGTCTGGCAATGTTTCGAGTGGCCGATGGTCTGCTTGTGGCAACCCGTGGCTGAACACGGTCTGCCCCAGTACTTTCTAGTCATGGGTTAATCCTTAAGGTTTGAATTTGGTTGAGCATGGGGTTGGAATGGGGGGCTGGCACTTGGGGGCAGGTCAGTCACCACAGGGAGCCACACAGAGCAACAAACCCGGAAACTGGAATGACCATTTCCGGGTGGCGGCGGGCTTGGGTCCCGTCCTGCTATAACGAGGGGGACGAGAGTTTGTGTCTCGGATGTGGAGAGACACGCCACATCTAGTGGCATCGTAAACCATATGGGCGGGGTGAGAACGTGGGTCAGGGAAGTTGGGGGCGTTGGTCTGCTGCTATGATGGGTGGGTCCAGCAAATCGATTAAGAGAGCCACTGGGAAACCCCGGGGCAAATCCAGTGCAAAACACCGGACGAGGCACAAAGCCCGCCGCGGCTCACCCTACGCGTTTCTAGAGGCATTGCCGTTTCGACCCTACGTCGTCGTCACCTCTGACGGCAATCGGAATGTGATTGTCGTGCTATAAGGGAGCGGTCTAGAAAAACCCAGCAAAACCGGGCCTTTTCCACATCGCCAAAATCCCTTTGTCACAGCCGTTTGTCACAAACACCGCCAACTCATTGATAACCCTAGGTCCCCACAGGATACTAAATCCTGCGTGTCCTAATCTCTGCGGACGCAGCATTGTCAAGAAACAGGATTTCTGCTCATCTGATTGGATGAGACTTTTCGTAATTGGTTTTGCACTTTTTGCCTGTATAGGGCAGTCACACGCCTTTTCTTGCAACGATTTTAAATCCGAATTTGCGAAGTTTCGCGACGAAGCGGATGTGCTTGAACAGCAGTATAAGCAACTTCCCAACATTAGATTTTTGCATTGCCAGCATGTTCAATTTAAATTGGTTCCTCACCTGAAGAAGAAAGCTGAGACTTTTCGATCATTCGCGGGTTGTACCGGAATTGGTATGTTTGCAGAACTCTATGTGAGTGAAACTGAAAAACACATCGCTGAAGTCAAGAAACCCTGCGAATAACAATCACGGCTCGGGGAACGTGTACATGGCAGTGGTTTCAACACCGTGCCACCAATGAAAAACCAACTCGCCTTTGCGGTGATCAACAGTGACACCTTGCATCAATGGCCGCATGGCGCGGTTAATCTCTCCCACATCGCCCTTCGACAATGCAGCCGACAATCGCTCCAGCCTCGCTTCCACAAGCGGGGCAGAGGTGGCGTCCAGCGTTTCTTCAATCTGGACAAGCTCCTTCTGCGCCGTCTCCAGCGCGGCCTCGGCTTCCCTCAGTCGCCCGGTCAAGGCTATCGAAGGTCCGCCAGCGGAAATGGCGTCTAGCAGATATTTAACTGTTGCATTGGCCCTATCCACCGCATTGAGGGCGGACACATGGGCGTCGGTGTTGCCTTCAAAATAAAGCTGGGTTGTCATCCACTCCTGGGCGTTCATGAGGATAGCGGGTTCAATGAACTTAACGTAGTTCACGGCCTTGTACTCACACCCTGCTCCGGCCTTCGCCTTGCTGCAAACGATGTACCTATCCTTGTTGTTCTTGCTCACAAGCGTGGCCGCGCCTTCGCAGATGGGGCAACGGGCCAAGCCCGCAAGGACGTTCCTCACGGTGCCTCGCCCTACATGCCGCCCCCGTGCTGCCTTCAATGACAACAGGGTCTGGACCTCATGGAAAACCTCGGGGTCAACAATTTGTGGATAGTAGCCCATCACCTTTTGGGCGGGCTTTCTGATCTTCTTCCCCTTGGTGTCCACTTCGATGGTGTGCGGTGTGTAAGTGCCGATGACGGCCTCAGATGCCAGCAGCTTCGCAATAAACGAACGGTGCCACATCTTGCCCCTGTCAAAGGTGGGGACGTGTTCCATGTTGAGTGTCTCGGCAATCTTGTGCTGCCCCACGTTCTTGATGGTCATGTCGAATATGCGGCGCACAACTGCGGCCTTTTCTTCGATCACAACAAACTTGCGGTTAACCTTCGCGCCTTCCAATCGAAGCCACGTTGGCGCACGTGCGGTCAACACTCGCTCCGTTGCCGTGGCCCTTTTGGAAGACCATGCAGCTTTCAATCGTCTAGCCTTTGTGGCACTTTCCTCATTCGCACGGATGGCCACAAGATAGGCCATCATGAACACCCATGGGTCATCTTCCAGTGTCTGCTCATTGTAAACCTTTTGATCTGCAAGGGTCACAACCGTGATACCTTCGCCACATATCCTTTGCAGGAGGTTCATCGCCTTCAAGGGCTTCGCACGTGAGAGGCGGTCCATGCCCTCGATCAGCAGCCACGCATTGCGCGGCACTGCCCCTGCCCTCACGGCTTCGATAAACTCACCAAGCATTCCCGTCTCGGCATTGGCACCGCGAAATGCGGACACACCAAGGTCCTGATAGCTTGCGTCCACTAACTCCAGCCCGTGCCGTGCGGCATAGTCTGTTGCCAGTTGCATCTGCCTTCGCAAGCTGTCGCCCTTCTCCTGCTCTGGGGTCGAGAAGCGGACATAAGAGTAGGCTTTCGGTCGGTTCGTGACGGGAATGTTCATAGTGGCACCTTACAAGTTTAGGGTCTCCACGTCTACTACATGCTGATGGTGGGGCCACCGGGTGCGGGCAAGTCCATGCTGGCGCAGCGCCTGCCCTCCATCCTGCCGCCGATGGACCCGCGTGAAATGCTCGATGTCAGCATGGTGGCCTCGCTTGGCGGTGAGTTGAAAGATGGAAGGCTGTCGCGGCGGCGGCCCTTCCGTTCACCGCATCATTCGGCATCGATGCCAGCCCTTGTCGGAGGCGGGCTGCGCGCCAAGCCCGGCGAAATGGCGCTGGCCCATCACGGCGTGCTGTTTCTCGACGAGCTTCCCGAATTCCAGCCGCGCGTTTTGGAGTCATTGCGGCAACCACTGGAAACGGGCGAGACGGTGGTGGCGCGGGCCAATTATCACGTCACCTATCCGGCGCAATTCCAGTTCGTGGCCGCGATGAACCCGTGCAAGTGCGGCATGGCGGGCGAACCGGGGCATGTGTGCAAGAAAGGCCCGCGCTGTGCCACGGATTATCAGGCGCGGATTTCCGGGCCATTGCTGGACCGCATGGATATCCAGATCGAATTGCCGGCGGTGCGCATTGCCGATCTCACCCTGCCGCCGCCCAAGGAAAGCAGCGCCGATGTTGCCGTCCGTGTTGCCGCGGCGCGGCTCAGGCAGAAGCAGCGCTTTGAAAAACTGGGCATGGCTCACTTGCGCATCAATGCCCAGGCCGATGGCGCGCTGCTTGAAGAAATCGCCCAGCCGGATTCTGCTGGTCTCAAGCTGATGCGCGATGCAGCCGATGCCATGGGCCTGTCGGCGCGGGGCTATCACCGGGTCTTGCGCGTGGCCCGCACCCTTGCCGATCTCGATGG
This sequence comes from Hyphomicrobiales bacterium, assembly GCA_016792825.1. Classification (GTDB taxonomy): domain Bacteria; phylum Pseudomonadota; class Alphaproteobacteria; order Rhizobiales; family Aestuariivirgaceae; genus Aestuariivirga. Next base: position 4,642 of record JAEUMI010000009.1, on the reverse strand, counting down.
CCGCGAGCAGATCGCGCGGCTCCACATCGCCGAAGCGCTGAGCTACCGCCAGAAACTGGCGGCATTCCAGGCTGCAGCCTGATCACGCCGCGTCGGCGTATTCCGCTCCGGTCTTGGCGCCGGTGATATAGGCCACCACGTCCTGGCCGTTAGTTTCACTCTTGTTGAGGTTCGCTACGATCCGCCCGCGGCGGAAAACGACGATCCGGTCGGCCAGGTCGAAAACCTGGCGCATGTTATGGGAGACGATGATCAGGGGCTCGCCGTTGACCTTCAAGGTGCGGATGATGTTTTCGACCTGGGTTGTTTCCTGGACACCGAGTGCCGCCGTGGGTTCATCCATGATGATGAGTTTCGAAGCAAAGGTTGCGGTGCGGGCAATCGCCACGCATTGCCTCTGGCCGCCCGACATTTTGCGGATTGAGTTGCTGAGGTTTGGGATTTTGACGGCGGTGCGCAGCAGGGCTTTCTCGGTCGCGGCACGCATTCCCTTGAAATCCAGGATCGAAAACGGCCCGAGATTCAACCAGATTTTTTCCCGACCGAGAAACAGGTTTGAGGGAACATCGAGATCGTCGGCCAGCGCCAGGTTCTGGAACACCGTCTCGATCCCCGCCTGGCGGGCATCAAGCGGGCCCTTGAATTGCACTTCCTGGCCGCCGAAAATGATCTTTCCGCTGGTCCGCTGTTCGACGCCGGTGATCTGCCGGACAAAGGTTGACTTGCCCGCGCCATTGTCACCCATGATGGCGACATGTTCTCCCATGCGCAGTTCAAAGTTCGCGTTCTCCAGGGCGTGGACGCCGCCATAGTGCTTGGTCAGCCCTTCGGTGCGCAGAATAACCTCTTCCATGGCTCAGCCCCCTATTGCCTGGCGGCGCTGCCGCCATTGATCCAGCACCACGGCGCCCACGATGATCACGCCTTTCACCATCTCCTGGTAATAGGCATCAAGCTTCAGGAAGGTGAAGCCCGAAATGATCACGCCGAAAATCAAGGCTCCGATGACCGTGCCGATGATCGAGCCACGCCCGCCGGCGAGTGACGCGCCGCCGATCACCGTCATGGCAATGGCGTCAAGCTCATACATCACGCCCATGCCGGCCTGCGCCGTGAGATTCTTGGAGCTCAGCACCAGCGCGGCCACTGAGGCCAGGACTCCGGCAATCACATAGACAAGAACCTTGTGATGCTCGACCTTGATGCCGGAGACGCGCGCGGCCTCCTCGTTGGAGCCTATGGCATAGCAGTGCCTGCCGTATTTCGTGTAGCTCATGATGAGCTGGAATAGGATGGCAAGCGTTATGAAAATCATGACGGGCATCAGCCCCTTGCCTATTGCGGCGTAGCTTTCGGTGGGGAAGGAAATAGGATTGCCGGTTGACCACCAGCGCGACAGGCCGCGCGCCGCCACCATCATGCCGAGCGTAGCGATGAAGGGCGGGATGCGCGTATATGCGATCAACGACCCGTTGATGAGGCCGGCAATGAGCCCGCAACCCATCCCCACCAGGATCGGCACGATGACCGGCAGGTCGAGCCAGCCCAGCTCCGGAAAAATCGCTTTCGGATTGGGGTTGCCGTTGACGATGGCAACCTGCGCAAAAGACATTGCGATCATGGCGGTGGCTCCGACAACGGAGCCGGAGGACAGGTCGATGCCGCCGGTGATGATCACCTGAGTGACGCCGATCGCGATGATGCCGACGATCGAAACCTGGAGAATGATCACTTCCAGCCGCTGCTGATTGAAAAGCCCTGCGACGTTTTCACGGGTGTTGAACAGGAAACTGTCGCCGATGACGAGGCGGCCCAGGATTTCAAAAGTCGCGACGATGAGCAGAAGCGCCACAAATACGCTGAGTTCGGGCGGCCGCGCCCGCTTCGAGGCATCATATTTCAGGCCGCCAACACCATGGGTTGCTTGTGCCACCTTTATCCTCCACTGACGGGCGCGCCTTGCGCCCACCTCCCAGCTTCAAGTTACATTAGAGCAAGATGCCGCATTATGAAAAGGAGCGGCGCCGATGCGCCGCTCCCAGTTGCCGTAGTGCAATGCGACTCAATTCTTCTTCAGGAAGTCGCCAATGTTGGCCGGCGTCACCAGTTGGAAGGGGATGTAAACCTTCTGGTCCACCGCCTCGCCTTTCGAGAGCTTGAGCGCCGCATCAAGTGCGCCCGCCCCCTGGCCCGCCGCGTCCTGGAAAACGGTCGCATCGAGATCGCCTGCCTGCATGGCCACAAGCGCATCTTGGGTTGCGTCAACGCCGCCGACGACGACCGACTTCATGTCGACGTTGGCGGCCTTCATGGCCTGGATGGCGCCAATGGCGCTTTCGTCATTGTTGGCAATCACGCCGTCAAAGGCCGTGCCGGTCGAGAGCCAGTTGGTCATCAGGTTCTGGGCCTCGTCGCGGCGCCAGTTCGATGTCTGCTTGTCGATGATCTTAATGAAGCTGCACTCCGGCCTGGCGATAACATCGTCGATATCCTTGGTGCGCATCACGGCAGCCTGGTTCGAGAGTTCGCCCATGATCACATAGACTTTGGCTTCGGTCTTGCCCATTTCTTTGAAAAGGCGGCAAACTTCCTGGGTTTCCAGAGTGCCTGAATCCTTTTCGTTCGAGGCGACGAATGCCTGGTTGTCCGGCAGCGTGTCGACGTTGATCGGCTCGCGGTTCACATAAACCAGCGGAACGTTGGCGGCAGCAGCGGCGTCCGACATGGCCTGGGTCGCCGAAGTATCGACCGGGTTCACGATGATCGCATCAACGCCGGAAGCGATGAAGTTTTTAATCTGGTCAAGCTGTTTGGCCACGTCATTCTGTGCATCCTCAACCTGCAGGTTGACGCCTTCCATGCCTTTTGCCTGGGCAACCATGCCGTTGCGCAGAACGGTCAGGAAGTTGTCATCGAACAGGGCCATGGATACGCCGATATTTGCGGCAAGTGCGGTGCCGGACATGAGCGCTGTCATGGCGGCCGCGAGAATAAATTTCTTCATGTTTGTATCTCCTCCGTAAGGGTGTCCGGCGGCACCCTTTTTTGATTTGCCGGAATGACCCCAAGACGGGGCTAGGCGTAAAAAATCACGGTTGGACAAGATGTGAAAATATTCAAATCCTCCCGGTCGCCAGCTGCGCCTTATTGATTGGGCAGTCTGGAGCGATGGAACCAAGATGGAATATTTGGAACATCTTAGCCCCAATTTGGATAAAATATTCTACTTTCCGGGAGAGTCAAACACTCCTCTTGGGGTTGCATGCGAACCTATCAAAATCTATCATTCCAATGGAGGCCTTGGTTGATAGGGACCTTCAGATGTTTTCGCTGACAAATATCTCGGCGGGAAGCTGAACCAGAATACCGCCCTCGTAACGGCCGGAAACCACCGATTGGGCCATGGCCGCAACGGCGTGGGAAGACAGTGTCGCAACAGGCGTAGCCAGAACCATATCAATGGTTCCGTCGATCAGGGCGCTGCGAGTGATCGGGATCAATTCGTTGCATATGGCGATGATCCGGTCCCCGGCCTTCTCATCGCGCAGTGCCCGCACCAGCCCAGCCATGCCGCCGCCCGCCATATAAATTCCAACTAGGTCTGCATTGCTCGAAATCATGTCTTCGACAGCCTCATAGGCGATGCGCTGGTCGTCCAGATTCACAAGCGGCTCCAGCACCTGGAACTGGGGCGCATTCTCGCGCATGTAGCTCCTGAAGCTGATCTCGGCCGTTTCCTGGCTGAGGTAACGGTGACTGCCGAGGAGAATGCCAATTTTTCCAGGCTTCCTGGCCAGGCGAGATATGGTCCAGGCAGCGGTACGGCCGGCTTTTCTCGCATCCACGCCAACGTATCCGGCCCTCGCCGGGGTGGTGAGATCGCTCAGCAGGGTGAATACGGGCTTTCCCCTCGCAACAATTTCCTCAACAGCTTCGCTTACCAGCGGATGGTCGACGGCGACAATCGCCAGGGCATCGACCCGCGCGCCGATGTCGCGGATCTTTGAGGCAATGAAGGCAGGTACAAGTTCGTCCATGAACTCGATGACAGCTTTGCCGCGAATGGAAGGTGTCGCCTTGGTGGCATTCAGGAGTTCATTTGCCAGCGCCTGGTAAAAATCATCGGCGCGCTTCTGCAGCAGGAACCCCATGGTGCAGGGCTTGACTTCAGTCAAGCGTTGCTTGAGCAGGCCGGTGGCGTGATAGCCGATGGATTCGGCGGCGGCCACTACGCGAAGGGCCGTATCCTCGCGGACCGGCAGGCGCTGGTTCAGGACACGGTCGACGGTGGCGACGCTCACGCCGGCCTCACGCGCCAGATCGGCAATTGTTGCCCTTTTTCCCATCCTGGTTTCCTTCAGCGCTTCACTCCCTAGCACATGAAAGTTTCTGATGCAATTTGATAGAATATATCACAATCTGTTTGCCCCCTATGGTTTCCTCGACTATGGAACCAGCACATTTCGGAGTAGTTGCCCATGAATGTGAATGCCACGCCACGCGATTATGGCCTTCTCGGCCGGGACTCCAGGATTGCCGTAGAAATGGGCCTAGTGTCGGCCCAGTGGTATCAATGCCCGATGCCGCGCAAGCGGCTTAAAGAGCTGATGCAGCGCCGCGATGGGCCGGCGATCCGCGACAG
>JAEUMI010000066.1 GCA_016792825.1 Hyphomicrobiales bacterium | reverse complement strand
GCAAAGGTGGCACCAAGCATATCGGTCTTCCCGTCTATGACACGGTAATGGAAGCCCGCGAGAGAACCGGCGCCGATGCTTCCGTGATCTATGTGCCGCCGCCCTTTGCGGCGGATGCCATTCTCGAAGCTATCGATGCGGAAATTCCGCTTGTCGTCTGCATCACCGAAGGCATTCCGGTGCAGGACATGGTGAAGGTGAAGCGCGCGTTAACGGGCTCCAGCACCCGCCTCATCGGCCCGAATTGCCCCGGCGTGCTCACGCCAAATGAGTGCAAGATCGGTATCATGCCGGGAAATATCTTCAAGAAGGGCTCCGTGGGTATTGTCTCGCGCTCCGGAACGCTTACCTATGAAGCAGTATTCCAGACCACTCAGGAGGGCCTTGGCCAGACCACTGCCGTTGGTATAGGCGGGGATCCGGTGAAAGGTACGGAGTTTATCGATATTTTGGAATTGTTTTTGGCTGATCCCAAGACCCACTCCATCATCATGATCGGCGAAATCGGCGGTTCCGCCGAGGAAGATGCCGCAGAGTTCATCCGCAAATCAAAGATCAAAAAGCCCATGGCAGGCTTCATTGCCGGCCGCACCGCACCACCGGGGCGCCGCATGGGCCATGCCGGCGCCATTATCTCAGGCGGCAAGGGCGGCGCTGAATCCAAGATCGAGGCCATGAAACGGGCCGGAATCGCCGTCTCGGATTCGCCTGCAATGCTCGGCAAGACATTAATGAAGAAACTGAAACGGAAGTAAGACAAAGAAAACTTTGGGTAGTATATCTCTAGGCCCGGACAGAGTTCCCGGGCTTCGGAAGTGATGGCGATGAACAAGACAGACCTGATTACGGCTTTTGAACAATCTTCCTTCCTCTATGGCGGCAATGCCCAATTCATTGAGGGGCTTTACGCCAAATATCTGGAAAACCCCGCCGCCGTGGATGTCCACTGGCGGCAGTTTTTTGCCGGTCTTGATGATGATCCCGCTTCCGCCAAGCAGCAGGTTTCCGGGCCTTCCTGGGCCCGCAAGGATTGGCCGCTGGCCGCGACCGGTGACCTCGTTTCCGCCTTTGATGGCAACTGGCCCGCCGTGGAAAAAGCGGTGGGCGCCAAGATCGAGGCCAAGTCCAAGGCCGCCGACGCCAAGCTTTCCGTAGATGAGGTGCGCAAGGCCACCATGGATTCGGTGCGCGCCCTCATGATGATCCGCGCCTTCCGCATGCGCGGCCACCTGGCCGCCGATCTCGATCCGCTGGGATTGGCCGAACGTCCGGCACAGCCCGAACTGGACCCCTCCACCTATGGCTTCAGCGAAGCCGATCTCGACCGTCCCATCTTCCTCGACAAGGTGCTGGGCCTCGAACAGGCCACCATCCGCCAGATCACCGATATTCTGAAACGCACCTATTGCCACACTCTGGGTGTCGAATTCATGCACATCTCAGATCCCTTGCAAAAGGGCTGGCTGCAGCAGCGCATCGAGGGCGCTGACAAGGAAATTTCCTTCACCCGCGAAGGCAAGAAGGCCATTCTCCGCAAACTCATTGAGGGCGAAGGCTTCGAGAATTTTCTCAACGTGAAATACACCGGCACCAAGCGTTTCGGCCTTGATGGCGGCGAAAGCATGATTCCGGCCCTTGAACAGATCATCAAGCGCGGCGGGCAATTGGGCATCAAGGAAATCGTCCTCGGCATGGCCCACCGCGGCCGCCTGAATGTGCTGGCGAATGTGATGGCCAAGCCCTTCTCCGCCATTTTCCATGAATTCAAGGGGGGCTCCTCCACTCCCGATGAAGTGGAAGGTTCAGGCGACGTAAAATACCATCTGGGATCGTCCTCCGACCGGGTGTTTGACAACAACACGGTTCATCTGTCGCTGACCGCCAATCCCTCCCATCTCGAAATCGTCGATCCTGTGGTGCTGGGCAAGGCCCGCGCCAAGCAGGACCAGCGCGGCGACCGCGAGAGGAAAAGCGTATTGCCCCTGCTCATCCATGGCGATGCGGCCTTTGCCGGGCAGGGTGTTGTGGCTGAATGTTTCGGCCTGTCGGGGCTCCGCGGCCACCGCTCCGGCGGTTCCATTCATTTCATCGTCAACAACCAGATCGGCTTTACCACCAGCCCGCATTTCGCCCGGTCGTCGCCCTACCCCTCCGATGTGGCCAAGATGATCGAGGCGCCGATTTTCCATGCCAATGGCGATGATCCCGAAGCCGTGGTTTTTGCCGCCAAGATCGCCACCGAATTCCGCCAGAAGTTCAAGAAGCCGGTAGTCATCGACATGTTCTGCTACCGCCGCTTCGGCCACAACGAAACCGACGAGCCCTTTTTCACCCAGCCCCTGATGTACAAGGCGATTTCGTCACACGAAACCATCGTGAACGTCTATTCCAAGCGGCTCATCGCCGAAGGCGTGATCACCGCGGAAGAATTCGAGGCCATGAAGGCCGATTACCGCAAGAGCCTGGATGAGGATTTTGCAGCGTCGGAAGGCTACAAGGCCAACAAGGCCGACTGGCTCGATGGCCGCTGGGCGGGCATGAAATCAGCCAAGGATCTGGACGACCCGCGAAAAGGTTCGACCGGCGTAGACCTCAAGACCCTGAAAGACGTTGGACTGAAGATCACCAAGGCTCCGAAAACCTTCTCAGTGCACAAGACCATGCAGCGCGTGCTCGATGCCCGCCACAAGATGATTGAAGAGGGCGTGGGTCTTGACTGGTCCATGGGCGAAAACCTCGCCTTCGCCACCCTCCTCAATGATGGTTTCCGGGTCAGGCTGTCCGGCCAGGACGTGCAGCGCGGTACTTTCTCGCAGCGCCACGCGGTTCTCGTCGACCAGTTGACCGGCAAGTTCTACACGCCGCTCAACCATATCGCCAAGGACCAGCAGCACAAGATCGAAGTCATCAATTCCATGCTCTCGGAAGAGGCCGTGCTGGGCTTCGAGTACGGCTACTCACTGGCCGAGCCCAACACCCTCACCCTCTGGGAAGCGCAATTCGGCGATTTCGCCAATGGCGCGCAAGTGGTCTTCGACCAGTTCATATCGTCCGGTGAGCGCAAATGGCTGCGCATGTCGGGCCTCGTCTGCCTGCTGCCGCACGGTTATGAGGGTCAGGGGCCGGAGCATTCTTCCGCAAGACTCGAGCGCTTCCTGCAGATGTGCGCCGAGGACAACATGCAGGTTGCCAATTGCACAACGCCGGCAAACTACTTCCACATCTTGCGCCGCCAGCTGAAGCGCGACATCCGCAAGCCCCTGATCATGATGACGCCGAAGTCCCTGCTCAGGAACAAGCGCGCCACCTCGCGGCTGGAGGAGTTTGCCGAAGGCACCTCATTCCACCGCATTCTTTGGGATGATGCCCAAACATTGAAGGACCAGCCTATCCAGCTCGTCAATGACGATAAAATCCGCCGGGTGGTCATGTGTTCCGGCAAGGTCTATTTCGATCTCTACGAGGAGCGCGAAAAGCGCGGCCTAACCGATATTTATCTTCTTCGCGTCGAGCAGCTCTATCCCTGGCCGCACAAGGCCCTGATCCAGGAACTCGTCCGTTTCAAATCAGCCGAATTTGTCTGGTGCCAGGAAGAACCCATGAACATGGGAGCCTGGACCTACGCCCAGCCCAACATTGACCGGGTTCTGGATTACCTGAAGGCAACGAACGCAAAAGCCAGGTATGCAGGGCGCAATCCGTCAGCTTCCACCGCCACCGGATTGATGAGCAGGCATATCAAGGAATTGAAGGATTTCCTTGAAGTGGCCCTGGGCTGAAAGAGATTGAGGAAAGAAAAGAATGGCTAAGGAAATTCGCGTGCCTGCCCTCGGTGAATCTGTCACTGAAGCGACAATAGCAAAATGGTTTAAGAATGTCGGCGACGCGGTGAAGGCCGATGAGCCCATGGTCGAACTCGAAACCGACAAGGTAACGGTGGAAGTGCCGGCCCCAGCTTCCGGCAAGCTCACATCAATTGCCGCCGCCGCAGGAACCACGGTCAATGTCGGTGCCTTGCTCGGCGCCATTGAAGAAGGCGCCGCCGGGGCCGCAGCCAAGCCGGCAGCGGCGGCTCCCGTTGCCGCACCTGCTCCCGCAAAGATCGCAGAACCTGTAAAGGCGGAAGCGCCCCTTTCCCCTGCTGTGCGCAAGATCGTCACTGAAAACAAGCTCGACCCAACAGCCATTCCCGCCACCGGGCGGGATGGCCGCTTGACCAAGGGCGATGTCATTGAGCAATTGACCAGGCCCGCTGCCGCGCCGGCCAGCCTGCCGGCCGCCGCCCCCGCGCCCTCGGGTGGCGAAGAGCGTGTTAAAATGTCGAGGCTGCGCCTCACCATCGCCCGCCGCCTGAAGGAAGCCCAGAATACCGCCGCCATGCTCACCACCTTCAACGAGGTGGACATGAGCGCCGTGATGACGCTGCGCAATTCCTTCAAGGATGTGTTTGAGAAAAAGCATGGCGTAAAGCTCGGCTTCATGAGCTTCTTTGCCAAGGCCGTGATCCAGGCCCTGAAGGATGTACCTGCCGTCAACGCCGAAATTGACGGCGATGATCTGGTTTACAAGAACTACTACCACCTCGGCATCGCCGTGGGCACCGAGAAGGGCCTTGTGGTTCCCGTGGTCCGCGATGCCGACCGCATGTCTTTTGCAACAATTGAAAAGACCGTAGCCGACTTCGGCAAAAAGGCCCGCGACGGCCAGCTGCAGATCGCCGACATGCAGGGCGGCACCTTCACCATCTCAAATGGCGGTGTTTACGGCTCCCTGATGTCAACGCCGATCCTAAACGCACCGCAATCCGGCATTCTCGGCATGCACAAGATCCAGGACCGCCCCGTGGCCATTGGCGGCCAGGTGGTGATCCGCCCGATGATGTATCTGGCGCTCTCCTATGACCATCGCATTGTCGACGGCAAGGAAGCCGTCACTTTCCTGGTGCGCGTCAAGGAAAGCCTCGAAGACCCGCAGCGCGCCCTGTTGGATTTGTAGGGTCGCGGTCCATGGCCCAGAAGCCTGATGTCGCCATCGTAACCGGCGGAAGCCGTGGTATCGGCGCTGCCACCTGCCTGTTGCTGGCAAAAGCCGGTTACCTCGTTGTGGTAAACTATGTTTCGAACGCTGCGGCGGCCAAATCTGTTGTTGCGAAAATTGAAAAAGCCGGCGGCAAGGCCACGGCAATCCACGGCGATGTGGCCAGTGAAAACGACATCGTGGCGCTGTTCAAATCAGCCGACCAGCTCGGTCAATTGAAAGTGCTGGTCAATAATGCGGGCGTAGTCGACACGAAGGCCAGGGTCGACGAAATGTCGGGTGAAAGGCTGGCGCGCATGTTCGCCATCAACATCACGGGTTCCTTCCTCTGCGCCCGCGAAGCGGTGAAGCGCATGTCAACGCGCCATGGTGGAACCGGCGGCGCAATTGTCAATCTGTCTTCAGCCGCGGCAACTCTTGGTGCCCCCGGCATGTTTGTCGATTATGCTGCCAGCAAAGGCGCCATCGATGTCTTTACCCTGGGCCTTGCCCGCGAAGTGGCAAGTGAGGGAATCCGCGTGAATGGGGTTCGCCCCGGAATCATTGACACCGATATCCACGCCTCCGGCGGCGAACCGGACCGTGTCGCCCAGATGCGTGGGCAGCTTCCCATGCAGCGCGAAGGCACGTCACTCGAGGTAGCCGAGGCAATTATCTGGCTGGCATCCGAAAAAGCATCCTATGTTACCGGAACGTGCCTGGGTGTTTCAGGTGGCCGCAGTATTTGAAATTTTGAGGAGCCCGCCATGGCTGAACAATTTGATCTCACCGTAATCGGCACCGGCCCGGGCGGCTATGTCTGCGCCATCCGCGCCGCCCAGCTCGGCATGAAAGTGGCCGTCATCGAAAAGCGCGCTGCCCATGGTGGCACCTGCCTGAACATCGGCTGTATTCCGTCCAAGGCCCTGCTCCACGCCTCAGAGCTTTTTGCCGAGGCCAAGCACTCGTTCGCAAAAATGGGCATCGCCGTCTCACCCAACTTTGACTTGCCAAAGATGATGGCCTTCAAGCAGGAAGCCATCGACGGCAATACCAAGGGCATTGATTTTCTGCTGAAGAAAAACAAGGTGACGGTCATTCGCGGGACCGGCAAGATTCTCGGCACCGGCAAGATCGAAGTCGCGGGCCAGATCGTCGAAACGAAAAACATAGTCATCGCCACAGGCTCCGATGTGGCGAAGCTCAAGGGCATCGAGATCGATGAGAAGCAAATCGTCTCGTCTACCGGAGCCCTGGAGCTTGCCAAAGTGCCCGCCCATCTCGCCATCATTGGCGCCGGCGTCATCGGCCTGGAACTCGGCTCAGTATATGCCAGGCTCGGCGCAAAAATTACCGTGATTGAATATCTTGACCGCATCCTGCCCGGGATGGATCTGGAAGTCGCAAGGAACTTCCAGCGCTTGCTGCAAAAGCAGGGCTTCACCTTCAAGCTCTCCAGCAAGGTGACCAGCGCCACGAAAGCGAAATCAGGCGTCACCCTGCAGATTGAACCCAATACGGGCGGTGCAGCTGAATCCCTCGAAGCGGATACGGTACTGGTGGCGGTGGGCCGCACGCCCTTCACCGAGGGCCTGGGCTGTGAGAAGGCCGGCATCAAGCGCGATGACAGGGGCCGCATCGAAGTGGGCGGCCATTATGAAACCAGCCTCAAGGGCGTCTACGCCATCGGCGACGTGATCAGGGGGCCCATGCTGGCCCACAAGGCCGAAGACGAAGGCGTGGCGCTGGCCGAATTGCTGGCTGGTGAGGCGGGCCATGTGAACTATGATGTCATCCCCGGCGTGGTCTATACCACGCCTGAAGTTGCTGCCGTGGGCAAGACCGAAGAAGAGCTCAAGGCTGCTGGCGTTGACTACAAGGCAGGTAAATTTCTTTTCCTTGCCAATGGCAGGGCCAAGGCCAACCAGACCACCGATGGTTTTGTCAAAATCCTCGCTGATGCCCGCACCGACCGGATTTTGGGCGCCCATATCATTGGTCCGGTGGCGGGCGAATTGATTCACGAAATCGCTGTTTTGATGGAGTTTGGCGGTTCCGCCGAGGACCTAGCCCGCACTTGCCATGCTCACCCGACGATGTCTGAAGCGGTGAAAGAGGCCGCCATGGCGGTTGCTGGCCGCTCAATCCACAGTTGAACAAGGTAGATACGCTGCCGCTGTTTACCAATTCGTAGTTAACTCATTTAGTGAATTGTAAAGCTTCTGCCGGATAATCAAGTCTATGCAAACGCTTGGTTCGGGCAAGGCCGTGAAGAATGACAAACACTGACAAGCATGTCGACGTCCTGATTCTGGACGATGACATCGACCTGCTGACCACCACGGCGGAACTTCTCGCTGACGTGGGCTATAAGGTGAAGGGCTTTGCCGACCCGGAGTCGGCCCTCGAATTTGCCATTGGGCAAACCTTTTCCGTAGGCCTGTTCGATTTCCGGCTCGGCAGCCTCAAGAACGGGCTCGACGTGGTTGAAACCATGCAGGCCCTGGGCTGCAAGTCGGTTTACGTCATGGTTTCTGCGGATGTCGAAAGTTCAACCCGCCTCCGCGCCATCAACCTCAAGCTCTTTGATTTCATCCGCAAGCCAGTGGCCCCTGAAGTCCTGCTTGAAACCATTAGCCGGGCCCTAGCCCATTCGCAAAAAATGGCTGCCTGATTACAGGCCGGTTGTCGGCTGCGGCCTGCTGCCATCAAGAAATCTCCCATGGCGAAACGGTGCCGGGTCAACGCAAGGGCTTTCACCCATGACCATTTGCGCCATGAGCTTGCCCGCCCCCGGTCCCAAACCAAAGCCATGGCCTGAAAACCCGGACGCGAGATAAAGTCCCTCGATCTTAGGCATCGGGGAAATGCACGGCACCACATCGGGCGTTGCATCAATGACGCCGGCCCAGCGCTCGGCAATCCGCATGGCTTGAAAGCGTGGATAATAGTCTCTTAAGCTTGCCGCCGCCTCATTGAGAATCCAATTGACCGGCTCCGGATCAAGCATGCGTACCTCCTCAAAGGGTGACCGCTCATCAAGCTTCCAGCGCCGCTTGAGCCGGGCCTCATCAAGAAACCGTCGGCCAAGTCTGAGGCGCACCCCGCTCCAACCCATTTTCAACGCCGGCAGGAACTGGAAAAACTGGCGGAAACTGTCCGGCATGATATCGGCCACCGAGAAATGCCGGTGGGCAATCGTGTAACCGCCATCTTCCCGTTTGCGAAACGCGAATTTTCCGGCCGAGCAGGACTTCTCCACGCCTGCGTCAAGGGTCTCTGTCCGCATCACGGAATTCACTACCGTAAGCTGTGGGAACGCAATATCAAGATTATGCAGGAAGCGCCGCGACCACGCCCCGCCCGCCAGCACCACTTGCTCGCAGGCGATTGTCCCCTTTTCCGTCACCACTGAAATGATTTTTCCCGCGGCTGTTTCCACTCCGCGCACTGCACAATTCTGGAATATCTTGACACCGGTTTTTTGCGCATGCCGCGCCATGGCCGGAACAGCGATGAATGGTTCAGCCCTGCCATCGGCGGAGGTGTAAAGCGCGCCCTTCCAGGGCCGTGTCGAACCCGGCTGCAGGCGCTCGGCCTCGATCCCTGAAACCAGTTTCGTATCCAGGCCAAAGGCCTTGGCATTCTCAGCGTACCATTTTTCCCGCGCCGCCAGTTCCACTTCGTTTTCGGCGAGGTAAATAACACCGCATTGCCGGTAGCCGGTTTCAGCCCCAACGCGCGCGTTCATTTCGCGCCATAGCTTCAGCGACTCTAGAATGAGCGGAATTTCACGCGAATCGCGCCCCATCTGCCGGCACCAGCCCCAATTGCGCGAGGACTGCTCACCGGCAATGATGCCTTTTTCCAGAAGCACCACCGGAACCCCGCGCTCGGACAGTTCCAGCGCCGTGGCAACGCCGATGACGCCACCGCCGATGACGGCAACGGTGGTTTTCTTGGGGAAATCAGAATCGGAGGAGACAGGATCAATGACAGGCATGGCCGATTGCTACAAAAAGCAATGCACCGGAACAAGCCTTAACTCTGCGCGTGAGCCTTGCGATATTGTTCAAGCAGGTGGGCCCGGTCCACCTCCGTGTATATCTGGGTGGAGGAAAGGCTGGCATGGCCCAGCAGCTCCTGAATCACCCGGAGGTCCGCCCCATTGCCCAGCAGATGGGTGGCAAAGGAATGGCGCAGCGCATGGGGGGTGGCCGTATCAGGCAGGTTTAAAACCCCCCGCATTCTCTCGATCAGCAATTGGATATTGCGCGCATTGAGCGGCCCGCCGCGCATTCCCCGGAACATGGGTTCGCCGGGTTTCAGCGGAAAGGGGCAGAGCGCGACATAGGAGTCCAGCACTTCCCGCACCCGGGGCAGAACCGGGGCAATGCGCGCCTTGCCGCCCTTGCCGGTGATCACTAGGGGGGTGGATTTGGATTGGCTGAGGGTGAGACCGATGGCTTCCGATATGCGAAGGCCACAGGCATAAAGCAGGGTGAGCACCGCCCGGTCGCGGGCTTCCACCCATTTCGGCGTCTCGTCGGTGGACAGGATATCGCCGGCCGCCACTTGCCGGGCCGTCTGGATGTTCAAGGGTTTGGGAACGGAATGTGCCAGCTTTGGCGAACGCAGCGCCGAAAGCGCTGAATTTGTGAAATAGGCGTTCCTTTCGGCAAAGCGGAAAAAAGAACGGATGGCCGAGAGCTGCCGGGCCAGAGTGCGGCTTTCAACCCCGGTTTTCCGCCGCTTGGCCATGAAACTGCGGAAATCTGACACTGTCAGGGAGGCAAGATCAGAAACGGTGGCGGGCTGGCCCAGATGCTCTTTGAGGAACTGCCCGAACTGTGAAACATCGCGGGCATAGGCTTCCAGCGTCTTGGCCGCCATGCGGCGCTCGGATTTCAGCGATTGCAGCCAGCGCACGGCGATCTCTGCCGCATCACCGGAAAACCCGAACTGAAGACCATCGCTCATGTCTTAACCTAGGCGCCCAATGGTTGATGACTTCTAACTGCTGACAACGGCATCGCCGAAATGCTCAACAAGGGGAAACGGACTGTAAAAACGATGCAGCAAATTCTTCCAAGCCTGGTAACGCTCGGAATCGCGAAATCCCACCGTGTGATCAGCCAGTTCCCGCCATTGCACCAGAAGCAGATAGCGCCCCTGCGTCTCCAGGCAGGGCCGGATATCAAGCCGGATAAAACCGGGCGTTGCCGCAATCAGAGGCAATGCCTCCTTCACTGCCGCTTCATAGTCCGCTGCTTCGCCGGGCGCGACATCGAGTATGGCATGTTCGAGGATCACAAGATGGACTGTCCCGTCTTTTTCCAATCGGCCAGGAACGCGTCAATGCCCTTGTCGGTGAGCGGATGCTTGGCAAGCCCCTTGAGGACGGCAGGCGGTGCAGTCACTACATCGGCCCCAATGAGCGCTGCCTGCTTGATGTGGTTGGCGGTACGCACCGAGGCTACCAGGATTTCTGTGTCAAACCCGTAATTGTCATAGATCTGGCGGATCTCGGAGATGAGATCCATGCCTTCCATATGAATGTCATCAAGACGGCCGACGAAGGGCGATATGAACGAGGCCCCGGCCTTGGCCGCCAGCAGCGCCTGATTGGCGCTGAAGCACAGCGTGACATTGACCATGGCCCCATCGGCCCGCAATGCCTTGCAAGCCTTGAGCCCGTCAATGGTGAGCGGCACCTTGACCGTCACATTCTTGGCGATCTTTCGGAGATCATTGCCCTCCTTGATCATGCCCGCAAAATCAAGCGCCGTGACCTCGGCACTCACCGGCCCTTCGACAATCTGGCAAATTTCGGCGATGACTTCCTTGAATGCCCGGCCCGACTTTGCAATGAGCGATGGATTGGTAGTGACCCCGTCAAGAAGCCCCGCATCAGCAAGATCGCGGATGTCCACCACATCAGCCGTATCAACAAAAAATTTCATAATCTATTCCTTTCATTCACATCAGTGTGCGAGGATCAGTCCCGCATTGCTTTTTGGCAAGCCCGCCCAGTTCCTCAATCAGTCTGTCCAGCGAGCCCTTTCCCAACGGCTCGCCATTCAATGTTGTAACCGGCCTGATGAAACGCAGGCTATTGCACAAAAAAACCGCATCCGCACGGACTAAATCTTCGAGCGGAACAACGCGCTCGACAGGCTTGAGCCCCAGTTCCTTGGCATGCTCCAACAGAATACGCCGCGTGATGCCGGATAGAACTCCTTGATCGAGGGAGGGCGTAGCCAATTCATCACCCTGCATCGCAAAGATATTGGCAACCGTGGCGGAGGCCACATGGCCCGATGTATTGAGCATCAGGGCATCATCCGCCTCTCCCGCCACTTCCCGCGCCGCCGCTATCCCATCGATGTAAGACAGCGTCTTCAGCCGCGACGACGGCGCGAATTCATTGCGCCGCACCTGTGAAACTTGAAGCCGGCAGGGTTGAAACAAATTCTGCGTGGCAAATTCATCAAGCGTGATGAGCGGGCCGGGCGACGCGCCATCACCCGCCAAACCGCGCGCCGCTTTGCCCCGACTCAGGGTGATGCGGAGAACCTCGCACGGCGCCTCGCTTTTTTTAAGAACTTCCGTCAACCCCGAGAAGGTGCGCTCTGCGCTAAAAGCGATTCCCAACTCAACTGCCGCATGAGCCATGCGCTGCACATGTTCGTCAAGCCAAAGCGGCCTGCGGTTGATCACGGCCACCGTTTCAAAAACCCCATCGCCCAACAGAAAACCACGGTCATGGGGATCAAGCATCAGGGTTCCCGCAACAAACTCGCCGTTGAACCAGACAACACTCAATGCACCACCTCTAGAAAATTCTTCAGCATGGCATAACCATGTTCAGTGAGTATCGACTCCGGATGGAACTGTACTCCGAAAGTTGGATGCTGCTTGTGTTTCAATCCCATGACTTCGCCGTCATCACTGCGCGCGGTAATTTCAATCTCGGAGTTTTCTGAATCTGTTTCCACAATCAGTGAGTGATAGCGCCCCGCATTAAAGCGATTGGGCAGGCCTTTGAAAATTCCTGTCCCATCATGAATGATCTCGGATGAATCCCCGTGCATCGGGCGCCTAGCGCGGCTGACCTTGCCGCCAAAAACTTCACCAATACACTGATGACCAAGGCACACGCCCAAAATGGGAAGCTTTCCAGAAAAGTTTCGCACAATCTCCAATGAACTGCCCGCTTCATGCGGCGTGCAGGGGCCCGGAGAAATCACAATGGCCCGGGCTTTGAGATCGGCCTCATCCACCGCATCATTGCGCTTCACCACAACCTGCTGGCCAAGCTCTTCGAAGTAGCGCGCAATGTTGTAAACAAAGCTGTCGTAGTTATCGACAATCAGGATCATGTCGCAAAGGTCTCCATGATGCGGCTGATCTTGGTGAGTGTTTCTTCGTATTCCGCCGCCGGCTCCGAACGGGCCGTGATACCACCGCCGCCTTGGAAACGCGCCGTGCCTTGTGAAAACATCGCGGTACGGATGGCGATGCTCAAATCCACCTGCCCGTTGAAGCCGAAATAGCCAATGGAGCCGCAATAGATCCCGCGCCCCTGCCCCTCGATCTCCGCAATCACTTCCATGGCGCGGATTTTCGGCGCGCCCGTAATCGAGCCGCCTGGAAACACTGCCGCGATGAGGTCTCCCACCGTCTTGTCCGGCTTCAATACACCGGTTACCACGGAAGTCAGATGATGCACAGACGCATAGCTCTCCAAGCCGCACAGCACCGGCACCCGCACGCTGCCAGGCGCACAGACGCGGCTCAGGTCATTGCGCAGCAGATCCACAATCATCACATTTTCTGCCCGGTCCTTTCGGCTTGACGAAAGTTCCGCCACCAGTGCCGCGTCCAGGGCCGGATTGGGATCACGCCGCCGCGTGCCCTTGATCGGTCGTGCCTCAACCGTCATGCCATCAAAACTCAGCAACCGCTCCGGCGAGCTTGAGGCAATCTGCACATCGCCGTAATCCAGATAGGCCGAGAAGGTTGCGGGATTCAGGGAGCGCAGGCGCTTGTAAAACGCCAATGCTTCAAAGCCCTCAGGAATTGCCGCACTGAAGCACTGCGAAATATTGGCCTGAAAGATGTCCCCCGCCAGAATATATTCTATCGTCCGCGTTACCGCAGCTTCATAGGACTCACGGGTGAAATTGGAGGACCAGTTTTCGATTGCCGGTGACCCCAGGCCTTGCGCCTTGCGCTTCAGCAATTCTTCGAGCTCATCGGCAGGCGGCTCACCTGCCGTTGAAATGATCCAGGCCCGCTCCTGTAAATGGTCAAAGGCAATGCCCACATCATAGACATGCAGCATGAGTTCCGGGCAAAGCGCGGGAAATTCAGGAAGGCGCGTATGGGGCTCAAGGCTACGGCCAAAGTCATAGCCGATATAACCTGCAAGCCCGCCTTGGAACGGCGGCAGTCCCGCCAACTTGGGCAGGCGGTTGCGGCTGAGTATTTTATCCATCACGGCAAGCGGCGCCTCTTCCTGGACAACACCGTCAAGCAGGGTCCGGCCATTCTCGACCTTCAGGGTAGATGCCGGGTTGCAGGCCAGAAACGAATAGCGCCCCAGTTTTTCCTGCCGCATGGTGCTTTCAAACAGCGTGAGAAAGGCCTGCCCCCGCAAGCGCTGGGCCAGCTGGATGGGCTCCCAGTAAACGATCTCGCGGGCATGAACCTGTGTCGGCTGAACAGTCGTATGTTTCATGGCACGCGTGATATAAGACTGGCAGGCCCTCCCGTCCAAGACTATTCCAGAGCCATGAATTCCGATTCCCGACCTATCGCCGATGTGCTCTTGCCGCTGGCCCTGGAGGGCCCCTATTCCTACCGGATTCCCGCCGGAATGGTGCTGGAGGAAGGTTGCTATGTCGCCGTGCCGCTTGGCCCCCGCAGCCTCATCGGCGTCGTCTGGGCTCTGAAAACCCAGGCGCCGGAAGGCACCAAGCTCCGCGATGTCATCGCCCGTTTCGACATGC
This sequence comes from Hyphomicrobiales bacterium, assembly GCA_016792825.1. Taxonomy (GTDB): domain Bacteria; phylum Pseudomonadota; class Alphaproteobacteria; order Rhizobiales; family Aestuariivirgaceae; genus Aestuariivirga. The sequence continues at coordinate 23,509 of JAEUMI010000066.1, read as the reverse complement.
CGCCCATGGCCGGAATCCACCGCAAATTTGTGGATTGGCTGGCCGACTATTACGTCGAGCCTAAGGGCAATGTGCTGCGCATGGTGCTGCGCTGCCCCGGCGCCTTTGAGGAAGCAAAGGGGCAAGTTGCCTACCGCGCCACCGGCCGCACAATCCGCCGCATGACGCCCCAACGCCAGCGCGTCCTTGATGTGGCCGCTGAAGGCTTTGCCATGCGCCTGTCGGAACTGGCCAAGTCCGCCGGCGTTGGCACCTCTGTAGTAAAATCCATGGCCAAGGAAGGGGCCCTGGAAGTCGTGGCGCTTCCCGCGCATAAAGCTTTCCAATTGCCCAACCTGAACGCCGGTGGCCTCACGCTGTCCAAGCAACAACAGCTCGCTGCCCAGGAGCTTCGCGCTGTCGTCACTTCCCGCAGCACCAGGGTCATGCTCTTTGATGGCGTCACCGGTTCCGGCAAGACCGAGGTTTATTTCGAAGCCATGGCGGCGGCTCTCGCCGCCGGCGGGCAGGTACTCTTGCTGCTTCCCGAAATTGCGCTCACCGCTGGATTCATCACCCGCGTTGAAACCCGCTTTGCCTGCGAGCCCGCCCAATGGCATTCCGACCTGCGGCCCCGCGAACGCGAACGCGTCTGGCGCGGCGTTGCTAGCGGCGAGGCAAAAATAGTCGTCGGCGCCCGCTCCGCTCTTTTCCTGCCATGGAAAAAGCTGGGCCTCATCGTTGTCGATGAGGAACATGAAAGCGCCTACAAGCAGGACGACGGCGTCACCTACCACGCCCGCGACATGGCCGTGCTCTATGGCTCCATCGGAAAATTCCCGATTATCCTGTCGTCGGCCACACCCTCGCTTGAATCCATCGTCAATGCCGACCGGGGCCGCTATGGCCATGTGAAACTGAACGACCGGCATGGCCGCCCCGAACTACCCGAGATTGATCTCGTCGACATGCGCAAAACCCCGCTTGAGCCCGGCGCCTGGTTGTCGGCCCCCTTCATTGAAAACATCACCGCCACTTTGGCGTCAGGCGATCAGGCCCTTCTCTTTCTCAACCGCCGCGGCTATGCCCCCGTCACCGTCTGCCGCGCCTGTGGCCATCGCATGGATTGCCCCAATTGCGCCGCCTCGCTGGTGGAGCACCGTTTCCGCCGCCAGCTCATCTGCCATCACTGCGGCCATCATGAACCAACGCCGCAGTCCTGCCCGCAATGCGGCGTCGAAGGCAAGCTCGTGCCCTGCGGTCCCGGCATCGAGCGCTTGGCCGAAGAGGCGGTCCAGCGGTTTCCCGAAGCGCGGATTGCCATTCTGTCCAGCGACCTCGCTCGCGGCGTTTTCCTGCGCGATGTCATCCGCGACGTGGCCAAGGGCGAATACAATTTGGTGATTGGCACCCAGCTTGTGGCCAAGGGTCATCACTTTCCGTTTCTCACCTTTGTCGGAGTCGTCGATGCCGACCTCGCCCTGGAATCCTCCGACCCGCGCGCCGGCGAGCGCACTTGGGCCCTCATGGCGCAAGTGGCTGGCCGCGCCGGCCGCGGTGAAAAGCCCGGCCATGCCCTGGTGCAAACCCACATGCCCGAACACCCCCTCATGCAGGCCCTGAAGAAGGGTGACCGTGAGGGCTATCTCGCCCAGGAGAAACTCATCCGCGAGAATGCCGGACTCCCGCCCTACGGACGGCTTGCCGCCATCATCATCGCCGGTAGCGACGCGGCGGAAACTGAGCATTTCGTGCGCCTTGTCGCCAGGGCGGCACCAACGGGCGAAGGCGTTGTGATCCTGGGACCGGCAACCGCCCCCATCCACATCGTCCGCGGGCGTTTCCGCTGGCGCTTTCTGGTAAAGGCCCCGCGCGAAGTGAATATCCAGGCTTTCCTGCGCCAATGGCTGAAGGACATAAAGCCAAAGGGCTCAATCCATCTCGGGATTGATGTGGACCCCTATAGTTTCTTGTAATCACACCTGGTACCGGGAATGTGAGTTGCAGTGATCTTTCACTTCACGCAATGAACGGTTCAGCAACCAAGGAGCAAATCATGTCCCGAAAGCTCATCGCAACGGCCATCATCGCCGGAACCATCGGTTTCGTTGCGGGCAATGCTTTTTGGTATCTCGCCTCACCCTTGTGGATCGACCGTGTGGTGGCCGAAGAACTTCCCGTGGAGTTGCAAATGAAAACTGCAGCCATGGGTGAATTCCGTGACGCCGACAGCGTGCATCACGGCAAGGGTACGGCCACCATTTTTGAAAACGACTCCGGCACAAAAGTCCTGCGCTTTACAAATTTCGAGGCCACCAACGGCCCAGACCTCAAAGTCTGGCTGGTAAAAGCCGAAAACATCAAGGCCTCCGCCGATGTAAAAGCCAGCACATGGGTTGGCCTCGGCCCACTCAAGGGCAATATTGGCGACCAGAATTATGTAATCCCAAGTGACGTCAACCTCTCGGACTACAAGTCAGTCGTCATTTGGTGTGAGCAATTCGGCGTGCTGTTTTCCGCCGCTGACCTGAAACCGGGCGTTTAAAGAAACCGCCATTCAATGCGGTGGTGGTAAACTTCGCCGGGGCGAAGAACGGAAGAGGGAAAATTCGCATGGTTCGGTGCATCGGGGTAGTTCTGCGGTTCAATCGCAATAGACCCGTGCTGCACCAGCGGGCCATACTTGCCGGGAAGCTTCGGCCCGAAATGGTCCGCTGTATAAAACTGAATGGCGCACTCTGTCGTGTAAACCTCCATTGTCCGGCCTGAGTCCGGATCGCGCAACGTGAGGCCCTTACGCAATTGCCCGCGCTTTCCATTCAGGCAGAAACAGGCGTCATAGGCCTGTCCCACTTTGCGAAGCTTGCGGAAATCAAACACCGTTCCCGTCACATCCCTGATTTCGCCAGTGGGGAGCTTGGGTCCCTGCAGCGGCAGGTAATGATCGGCGGGCATCTCCACTTCCTGATCAAGGCCGGAACCGCTACCCGCCAGGTTCCAGTAGGCATGGTTTGTGAGGTTGACCACCGTGGGCTTTGTCGTCGTGGCTTCAAGATCGAGTGACAGCACCGTGTCGATCAACCGGTAAGTGGCGCTCACCTCCATGGCGCCGGGAAACCCCTGGTCGCCATCGGGCGAATGCAACGTGAAGCGGATGCCATTGTCGATATAGGCAGACTTCCACATGGCATTGCAGAAATCCTGCGGGCCCCCGTGAAGCTGGTCTTCCCCCACATTGGGAACAAGGCGGACTTCCTCGCCATCCAGCATGAAACGCGCCTTAGTAATTCGCCCGGCATACCGCCCCGTGACCGCGCCCGAAAACCAGTCGCTGGCCAGGGCGTCCGCATCGCTTCCCGGCCCCGCCACCACGTCGATGCCGTCGGTGTAAAACGACACGAGCTTCGCGCCAAGTCGCGAAAAAATTGCCCGATGGCCTTTTGATTTGAGTTCCAGCATCAGTGGTTATCGCGCGGGATTCCCTTGGTCTTGGCAATGCGCTGGAATTTTACAGCGCCTTTCAGAACCATGCCCTGTGCCAGCTGGTCCGTGTTGGCGCGGAAGATTTCCTGCCATGGTGTCTGGCTTTCGGGGACCTTGTAGCCGCCTGCCGCCGCCAGCGCCGCGCGGCGTTTGGCGATTTCTGCTTCCGGAAGCAGCACGTTCAACGCCCCGGTATTGAGATCAACCCGCACCCTGTCGCCGTTCCTCAAAATCGCAAGGCCGCCGCCTGCCGCAGCCTCCGGCGAAGCATTGAGAATGGATGGCGAGCCCGAAGTGCCGGATTGCCTGCCATCCCCCACGCACGGGAGCGAGCGCACCCCTTTCTCCAGAAGCGTGGTGGGAGCGCGCATATTGACGACTTCGGCAGCCCCCGGATAGCCCAGCGGGCCCGTGCCCCGCATGAAGAGAATGGTGTTCTCATCAATGCCCAGCTTGGGATCATCGATTGTCGCGTGGTAGTCTTCCGGTCCGTCGAAAACGATGGCCTTGGCCTCGAAAGCGTTCGGGTCTTTTGGATTTGAGAGATAGCGCTGACGGAATTCCTCCGAGATCACTGAGGTTTTCATGATAGCGCTGTCAAACAGGTTACCGGTAAACATCTTGAAGCCCGCATTATTCATCAACGGCTCGCCATAGGCCCTGATGACATTGCGGTCCCAGGAGAACTTGTCCTTGCAGTTTTCGCCAATCGTCTTGCCATTGGCGGTGATTGCGTCTTCATGGATGCGGCCTTTGGCAATGAGTTCGGCCACAACGGCCGGAACGCCGCCGGCCCGATGAAAATCTTCACCCAGATATTCACCCGCCGGCTGCAGGTTCACCAGCAGTGGAACATCATGCCCATGGGCTTCCCAATCCTTCACTTCGAGGGGAACCCCCATGTGGCGGGCAATGGCGTTGAGATGATTTGGTGCATTGGTCGAACCGCCAATCGCCGAGTTCACCACGATGGCATTTTCAAAAGCCTTCCGCGTCATGATCTTTGACGGCGTCAGATCTTCAAGCACCATTTCAACGGAGCGGCGACCAGTTTCATAGGCTATTTGCCCGCGCTCGCGGTACGGGGCCGGAATGACCGCATTGCCGGGTAGCGACATCCCCAACGCCTCAGCCAGGGAGTTCATCGTCGTCGCCGTGCCCATGGTGTTGCAGAACCCGGTCGAAGGCGCCGACGTCGCCACCAGTTCAACGAATCCTTCATAGTCCAATTCGCCCGTGGCCAGTTTTTCCCGTGCCAGCCAGACAATGGTGCCGGACCCCGTGCGCTGCCCCTGGTACCAGCCATTGAGCATGGGGCCGGAAGAAAGGGCAATTGCCGGAATATCGACTGTCGCCGCCGCCATCAGACAGGCCGGCGTTGTCTTGTCACAGCCGATGGTGAGGACAACGCCATCGAGGGGATAGCCGTAAAGCACTTCAACCAGCGAAAGATAGGAGAGATTGCGGTCCAGGCTGGCGGTGGGCCGCTTGCCCGTTTCCTGAATGGGATGAATGGGAAATTCAAGGGGAACGCCGCCTGCCGCGGTTATGCCGTCCCGCACCCGCATCACCAGGTCCACATGCGCCCGGTTGCACGGCGATAAATCTGAGCCCGTCTGGGCAATGCCGATGATCGGCTTGCTGCCCTGCAATTCGCCCCGCGTAAATCCGTAGTTGAGATACCGCTCCAGATAGAGCGCCGTCATGTCGGCGTTGTCCGGATTATCAAACCAGTTTTGTGAACGGAATCTTAGTTTCTTTTTCCCAACTGACATCAGACGCCTCTTGTTATTATTTATCATACAATAGAACGGATAATCTGTGACGTCTATTGCAATGCTCTGGTATTCCGAAATTTGACCATTTGAACAAATCCTGTCATCTTCGTCAAAACAAACAAAATACAACTTCTGGAGGAAGTGCAATGGCAGCGCGAGTGGAAGGGATTGCTGGCAACCGCCTGGACAGGGCGCAATATGCCAAAAACTTTGCTGACCTGCACCCCCGGCTCACCGGTCATGAAGCCCTTGTCGAAGCCGACCGCTGTTATTTCTGCTATGATGCGCCTTGCATGGCGGCTTGCCCCACCTCCATCGATATTCCCCTCTTCATCCGCCAGATTTCCACGGGCCACCCGAAGAATGCCGCGAAAACAATTTTTGACCAGAACATCCTGGGCGGCATGTGCGCCCGCGTCTGCCCCACCGAGACCCTCTGCGAGGAAGCCTGCGTCCGCGAGAAAGCTGAAGGCAAGCCCGTCAAGATAGGAATGCTGCAGCGCTACGCCACCGATGAATTGATGGCAGAGAAGAAACATCCCTTCGCCCGGGCCAATTCCACGGGCAAGAGAATAGCCGTGGTCGGCGGCGGTCCCGCAGGCCTCGCTTGCGCCCACCGGCTAGCCATGCATGGCCATGAGGTGACGATTTTCGAGGCCCGCAACAAAGCCGGCGGCCTCAACGAATTTGGCATTGCCGCCTACAAGGCTGTTGATGATTTTGCCGCCAGGGAAGTTGAGTTTGTCCTTTCCATTGGCGGCATTGCCGTCCAGACCGGCAAGGTTTTCGGCAAAGACCTGCAGCTCAAGGACTTGCAGCGCGACTTTGATGCGGTATTCTTGGGGCTGGGTCTGCAGGGCGTGAATGCGCTGGGGGCCGAACGCGAGGATGCCGAAGGCATCGAGGACGCTGTCAAATATATTGCCGAACTGCGCCAGGCCAGGGACCTCGGCAAATTGCCCGTCGGGCGTCGCGTGCTGGTAATCGGCGGCGGCATGACCGCCATTGATATCGCCATCCAGTCCAAGCTTCTGGGGGCGGAAGATGTGACAATTCTGTACCGGCGGGGCGCTGAACACATGAAGGCGAGCTCCTATGAGCAGGATCTGGCCCAGACCAAAGGCGTGAAAATCAAGCATTGGCTGCAGCCTAAAAGAGTTCTGACCAACGGCAGGAAAGCCATCGGCCTCGGCTGCGACTACGTGCAGGAGATTGATGGCAAGCTGGAGCCAACTGGCGAAACCATCGAGATCGGCGCCGACATGATCTTCAAGGCCATCGGCCAGACGGCCATAGATGTGACCGGCGGCGCCCTTGCCTTGAGCGGCGGGCGTATTGTTGTCGATGCCGAAAAACGCACCAGCGTGAAGGGCATCTGGGCTGGCGGCGATTGCGCGGCGGGAGGTCAGGACCTGACCGTTGCCGCCGTCGATGATGGCCGCCGGGCCGCTGAATCCATCCACGCACATCTGATAAGCTGAGGAGAAACCCCATGGCTGACCTTCGCACCAATTTTGTCGGCATCAAATCTCCCAATCCTTTCTGGCTGGCTTCGGCTCCGCCCACCGACAAGGAATACAACGTCGTGCGCGCCTTCAAGGCAGGCTGGGGCGGCGTGGTGTGGAAAACTCTCGGCGAAGAAGGCCCGCCCATCGTTAACGTCAATGGCCCGCGCTATGGCGCCATCCATGGTGCCGACCGGCGTCTTCTCGGTCTCAACAATATCGAGCTCATCACCGATAGGCCCCTGCAGATCAACCTTCAGGAAATCAAGAAGGTGAAGCGCGAATGGCCCGACCGCGCAATGGTGGTCTCCCTTATGGTGCCCTGCGAGGAACTGCCGTGGAAACAAATTCTCGCCGCCGTCGATGAAACCGGCGCCGATGCGGTGGAACTGAATTTCGGCTGCCCGCATGGCATGTCGGAACGCGGCATGGGCGCCTCCGTCGGCCAGGTTCCCGAATATATCGAAATGGTGGCGCGCTGGTGCAAGCAGCACACCCGCATGCCCGTGATCGTGAAACTCACCCCCAACATCACCGACATCCGCTACCCCGCCCGCGCCGCCATGAAGGGTGGCGCCGATGCCGTGTCGCTTATCAACACCATCAGTTCCATCATTTCCATTGACCTCGACAACTTCTCCCCCATGCCCTCGATTGATGGCAAGGGCAGCCATGGCGGTTATTGCGGCCCGGCGGTGAAACCCATTGCGCTCAACATGGTGGCCGAAATTGCCCGTGACAGGGAAACCGCCGGACTGCCGATTTCAGGCATCGGCGGCATTACCAACTGGCGCGACGCCGCTGAATTCATCGCGTTGTCCTGCGGCTCGGTGCAGGTCTGCACTGCCGCCATGACCTATGGCTTCAAGATTGTCGAAGAAATGGTAACCGGCCTGTCGCGCTGGATGGATGAGAAGGGTTACGGCACAATCGAGGATTTCCGCAGCCGCGCCGTGGGCAATGTCACGGATTGGCAATATCTCAATCTCAACTACATTGCCAAGGCGAAAATCGATCAGGACCTCTGCATAAAATGCGGCCGCTGTTACGCCGCCTGCGAGGACACCTCGCACCAGGCCATCATGCAAACCAAGAATGGCAAGCGCCATTTTGAGGTGATGGACAATGAATGCGTGGCCTGCAACCTCTGCGTGGAAGTCTGCCCGGTTGAGGATTGCATCACCATGGTGCAGCAAACCAGTGGAACCGACCCCAGAACCGGCCGCAAGATCAACCGGGACTATGCCAACTGGACCACTCACCCGAACAATCCCATGGCCCTCAAGGCCGCCGAATAGTTCTTGATCTCACACAAGGACAACCTATGTTAAGTCAAGCACACTGCCTTCACGCCTTACGGAGGACATGTCATGGCCTACAGAACAATTCTCGTTTCACTGAATGAGCTGAACCGTCTGCCGCAGCTTCTCAGCGCCGTTGCAACCATTGCCCGCAACTTTAACGCCCACGTCTCTGGCCTCTATGTCATTCCTGCTGTGCAGCTCTACCCGTCCATGGGCTTTGAAGCGGTGCCGCAGGTCTTTGATGGCAACCAAACCTATTTCAAGGATAACCAGGAAAAGGTTCGCGCCGCCTTTGAAGAGGCCATGCGCAAGGAAGGCCTGAATTCTGATTTTCATGTCGTCCAGGGCGCCACCTCGAGCATTGCCGAGGAAGTCGTCAACAAGGGCCGGAGCGCCGACCTCCTGATTATTTCCGCCACCAACCCCGATGAAACCACCGGTGTCGAATCCGACTTTGTTGAGCAGACCCTCATGGCGGCAGGCCGCCCCATCATGGTCCTGCCTTTCAAGGGCGAAACCAAACTGAATCTCGATGACGTGGTGTTGGGTTGGAATGGCGACCGCGAGGCCGCCCGCGCCGCCTTTGACGCCCTGCCGTTCCTCAAGGCCGCAAAGAAGGTGCGCATCGTCCGTACCGATCCCCAGAAAGACCCGTCGCTCAAGGGCTCAATCGCCGGAGCTGACCTTGCCGAGACCCTGGCCCGCCACGGGGTCAAGGTGGAGGCCGCAAGCTTTCCAACCGCCGGCGATGATGCGGGCCACGCCCTGCTGCGCTGTGCCGACGACAATGGCTGTGATCTTATCGTCATGGGGGCCTATGGCCATTCCCGCCTGCGCGAGTATATTTTTGGCGGCGCAACGCAGTACGTCCTCAACCATCTGAACCGCCCGGTCCTGATGTCGCATTAAGCCTTGCACTAAACCTTCGGGACGGCTACCCATCGCCGCGAAATTGCTCTCGCGAAACGGATATGCCATGGCTTCCCACAATCTTTTCCTCCTCCCCGGTGACGGTATCGGCCCCGAAGTCATGGCCGAGGTTGAAGCCATCATTGCCTGGATGGATGGAAAAGGCATCGCCAAGTTCAAGACCGACCGTGGCCTTGTCGGCGGCTGCGCCTATGAGGCCCATGGCAAGGCCATTTCCGAAGAGGATATGGAAAAGGCGCAAGGAGCCGATGCGGTTCTCTTCGGCGCCGTCGGCGGCCCCCGCTGGGACAAGGTCGCCTATGTCCACCGCCCGGAAGCCGGCCTCCTTCGCCTCCGCAAGGATTTGGGTCTTTTTGCCAATCTGCGGCCCGCCATCTGCTACCCGGCGCTTGCCGAAGCCTCGTCCCTCAAGCGCGAACTTGTCGACGGTCTTGATATCCTGATCGTGCGCGAATTGACCGGCGGGGTTTATTTCGGCGAACCCAAAACCATCACCGATCTCGGCAATGGCCAGAAACGCGCCATCGATACGCAGATCTATGACACCTATGAGATCGAGCGCATTGCCCGCGTCGCTTTCGAACTCGCCCGCACCCGCAAGAACCGCGTGGCCTCGGCTGAAAAGCGCAACGTGATGAAGACCGGCGTGCTGTGGAACGAAGTCGTCACCCGCATTCAGGCAGAAAGCTATTCCGATGTCGCTCTTGAGCATGTACTCGCCGACAACTGCGCCATGCAGCTCGTGCGCTGGCCCAAACAGTATGACGTTATCGTCACCGACAATTTGTTCGGCGATATTCTCTCCGATGTGGCCGCCATGCTCACCGGTTCCCTCGGCATGCTCCCGTCCGCTTCTCTCGGGGCTGAAGATCCCAAAACCAAACGCCGCAAGGCGCTCTATGAACCGGTGCACGGTTCTGCCCCCGACATCGCCGGAAAGGCGCTGGCCAATCCCATTGCCATGATCGCTTCCTTCGGCATGTGCCTGCGTTATTCCTTTGGGCTCATCGACTGGGCCGACAATGTCGACACCGCCATAGCCAATGTCCTGGCCAAAGGGCTCCGCACCAAGGACATCGCCGCCAAGGACGAGAAGGCCGTGACCACCAGGGAAATGGGCGCGGCAATCCTGGAAGAATTAAAGGCACTGGCCTAAAGCGGCATCACACCAAGAAACCACAGCCACCAGATGGTGACGCCCATGCTGGCCAGTGTCATGATGACTCCGGAGCGGGCAAAATCGAGGAACGAAAGCCTGGCGCCGGCGCTCGCCGCGCGCTCCGCCACGATGATATTGCAGAGCGAGCCCGTGAGCAGCAGGTTTCCGGCAAAGGTGGAAAGCAGGGCCAGAGCCGTGAGCGTTCCAGGCGGCAGCGCCGGCAGCAGCTTGAGGATCAGGATGATTGTGGGCACATTGCCGATCGTGTTGGACGCCGCCAGCATCAGGGGGCCCATCACCGACAGGCGTTCCGGCAAGAAGCCGAAGTCCGCCAGCTCTTTGAGACCTTCCTGGGCAAGGCCCGTCTTGGCAAAGGCCGCCGTGACACCGAACAGGCAGACAAACAACAGGAGCAGGTGCCAGTCGGCCGCGCCGATCATCTCCCGTGATGAAAGCTTGCGCGACAGGAGCAGGAAGCCTGCCACCGCCAGCGCGCTCAATTCCCGCGGCAGGGGCGTGAGAAAAAGGCCGATCAGGACAATGACCGCCACGAGGCCCTTGGCAAGCTGATAACGGTCAACAAGTGGCGAAGACAGATCAACATCGGCAATGGGTGTCGCCCTCAGACCCTTTCGCCAGGTCAGCAGCACTGCACCATAGACAAAGCCAAGAGACAGCAGCACTGGCGGCAGGGCAAGCAGGATATAGCCCCAGAAATCGAGGCCGCCCGCCTGCCCGATCAGGATGTTCTGCGGATTGCCGATAAGGGTTGCCGCCGAACCGGCATTGACGGCTCCCGCTAGCCCGACGAGATAGGGTCTGGCATCGAGTCCCTGCGCCATTAGCCCAGCGCAGATCAGCGGCGTAAGCGCAAAAACCACAACGTCATTGGACAGCACCGCGGAGAGCGCCCCCGTCGCCAGCACCACTGCCAGCAGCAGCAGGCGCGGATTTCGCGCCGCATGGGTGACGCGGCTGGCTACCAGGCCATAGAAACCACTCATCTCGAACTGAGCCGAGAGAATCATCAGTGCAAACAGCAATGCGATGGTTGGCATGTCGACCGCCCGGCCTGCCTCATCAAGGCTGAGATCGCCCGAGGCCAGCAGCACAATCAGCCCGAGCAGCGCCACGCCCGTACGGTCGATTGCCAGTCCCGGCACGCGCCCCAGCGCCATGCCGAGATAGACCAGCAAAAAAACGGTGACGGCCAGCGTGGTCACGGAGAAGGCTGGCGCTTCCTTGCCGCTAGGGTCCGCAGCCGCAGCGCGTTCAGGCGGATGAACCCTTCCGCATCCTTCTGGTCATAGGCCCCGCGGTCATCCTCGAAGGTCACCAGCGTATCCTTGTAAAGCGACTTCGGCGACTTGCGGCCAACCACAATCACATTGCCCTTGTAGAGCTTGAGGCGGACAATCCCTTCCACATGCTCCTGGGATTTGTCGACCATGGCCTGCAGCATTTCACGCTCCGGCGAATACCAGAAGCCGTAATAAACCAGCTCCGCATAACGAGGCATGAAACTGTCCTTGAGATGGGCCGCCTCCCGGTCCAGCGTCAGGCTTTCCATGGCCCGGTGCGCCACCGACAGGATCGTGCCGCCCGGCGTCTCATAAACACCCCGCGATTTCATCCCGACGAAACGGTTCTCCACCAGATCAAGCCGGCCAATGCCGTTGTCGTGGCCTAGCTCATTGAGCTTGGTGAACAGCGTGGCGGGCGACATGGCCTTGCCATCAATGGCTATGGGGTCGCCCTTCTTGAATTCGATTTCGATATAGGTGGCCTTGTCCGGCGCATCCTCCGGCGCAATGGTGCGCTGATACACATAGGGCGGCGCTTCCACCCAGGGATCTTCCAGGACTTTTCCTTCTGATGAGGAATGCAGCAGATTGGCATCCACCGAGAACGGCGCCTCGCCGCGCTTGTCCTTGGACACCGGAATCTGGTGGGCTTCGGCAAAATTGATCAGGTCCGTGCGGCTCTTGAAGTCCCACTCGCGCCAGGGAGCGATGATCTTGATGTCGGGGTTGAGCGCATAGGCCGTGAGTTCAAAGCGCACCTGGTCATTGCCCTTGCCGGTGGCCCCATGGGCAATGGCATCAGCCCCCGTTTCCTTGGCAATTTCGATCAATCTTTTGGAGATCAATGGCCGCGCGATGGAAGTGCCGAGCAGATACACGCCTTCATAAAGCGCATTGGCCCGGAACATCGGAAACACGAAATCCCGGATGAATTCCTCGCGCACATCTTCCACATAGATCTGCTTGATCCCCAGCATCTCCGCCTTCTTGCGTGCCGGCTCCAGTTCGCCGCCCTGGCCCAGATCAGCGGTGAAGGTCACCACCTCGGCCCCATATTCCGTCTGCAGCCATTTCAGGATGATCGAGGTATCAAGTCCGCCGGAATAGGCGAGAACAACTTTTTTAACCTGGCCGCGCTTCGACATGGAACTGCTTCTTTCTGCTCTATTGATTATTTAGGTGTCACGAATTGGCCGCCCTGGCCAAATCACGCGCCCGGATTTTCTGGCTCTCGGACTTGAGCTGCCCGCAGGCCGCCATGATGTCGCGGCCGCGCGGTGTGCGTACCGGCGAGGCATAACCTGCCTTGTTCAAAATCTCGGCAAAGACTTCGATCACATCCCAGTCCGAACATTCATAATTCGTGCCCGGCCACGGATTGAAGGGAATGAGGTTCACCTTTGCCGGCATGCCTTCCAGCAGTTTCACCAAACGCTTGGCATCCGCCACGCTGTCGTTCACGCCCTTGAGCATCACATATTCAAAGGTCACGCGCTTGGCGTTGGAAGCACCGGGATAGGCCCGGCAGGCCGCCAGCAATTCGGCGATGGGATATTTCTTGTTAATCGGCACCAGCTTGTTGCGGATCTCATCAGTCGTGCCGTGCAGTGAAATGGCAAGGCCCGTGCCGATCTCTTCGCCGGCGCGAATGATTTCCGGAACCACCCCCGAAGTGGATAAAGTGATGCGCCGCTTCGACAGGGAAATGCCTTCGCCATCGCTGACAATATCCATGGCGGTCTTCACATTATCGAAATTATACAAAGGCTCGCCCATGCCCATCAGCACCACATTGGTGAGATAGCGCCCGCTTTCCGGCGCATCCGGATTGCCTTCCATCTGGTGCGGCCATTCCTCCAGCTTGTCGCGCGCCAGCATCACCTGGCCCACGATTTCATTGGCCGTCAGGTTGCGCACCAGCTTCTGCGTGCCCGTATGGCAGAAGGTGCAAGTCAGCGTGCAGCCCACCTGGCTTGAGATGCACAGGGTTCCCCGCTCTTCTTCAGGGATATAAACCATTTCCACTTCATGGCGCTGGCCGCGTTCATCGGGCGCCAGTTTCAGCAGCCACTTCCGTGTCCCGTCGCTGGATTTCTGCTCGGTCACTACGTCGGGCCGGCCAATGGAAAACGTATCGTCCAGAACCACCCGCAGGCTTTGGGAAATATCCGTCATCTCGGCAAAGCTTGTGGCCCCCCGGTGATAGATCCAGTGCCAGATCTGCCGCATGCGCATGCGCCGCTGCTTTTCCGGAACGCCGACCCGGCCCAGGATTTGGGCAAGCTCTTCCCGCGACAGGCCCATCAGCGATGGGCGCAGATCATTCGGCAGATACGCCGCCGGCGCGACAGTCGTGGCCTGTAAAACGGTAGTCATGGCGCGCGTCTTACTTCACTTTGACGGCGCCGACCATAGGCCCCAGGGCCGCAAATCCATCATTCCGGCCAAGTTCCGGGCTGTAAAGGCTGGAGACTGTACCGTCAAAAAACAGGGCATTGGCGCATTTCAGCCCGTCCCTGAACAACAGGGCAAAATCATAGAAATTAACCGCGTTTTCCGAGATCACGAAAATCGCCGTATGGGCATCGAGAACGCCCACCCCGTTGCGCATCTTGTAGGACACCCCGCCAGGTGAAAACTTCGGGTGGATTTTCCCGTCGATCACCAGCATCGGCCCCGATTGCGTGGCAAAATCAGGCTTTTCGTTGAGCTTCAAATAGGCCTCCGTGGCAGCCACCCCCACCCGGTCTCCCGTGATGTAAAATACCCCGTTGGGCTTCACATGGAAATTGCCGTAGCCATCCCGCCGGTTCAGCCTCTTGGCTTGGGCCCCGTCCTCAATATAAAGGCCGATGGGCTTGAGTCCGTCGTCAAACATGCCTGCATTCATGGCAAAGGCGAGTTCCTTGTCTTCCTGGCTCAGGGTCTCGGCCAGTGCCGTAAAGTTCCTGAATGGCGCGCCTTCGCCGTCGAGGTTGAAAAGTTCGAGCTTGGTCTCCCGGAGGTCGATGCGGCAGACGCTATAGGCGTTGCCTTCATAGTTCAGGGGCGAGCACAGGGGGCCCGCCGCAGCCCAAATGGACTGCAGGCACAGAAACAGCACAATTGGGAAAAACCGCCGCATGGCCTACTTATTTGCAGGAGCTGTCGATCTTGTCCATGGCTGCGGAGAAACCATTCAAAGAATAGGTATCCGTGGTTTCGGTGCCCTTCCAGGAGGTGCCCCGTACCGTGAACTTCTGGCCCTGCTTCATGGCCGTCACGATTTTCTTCTCTTTTTCCGTGGTATCGGCCCAGGCCCCGTCGCCATTGGTGAAAAGCTCGAATTCAGTCCCGTCAACCTTGAGCTGAACCATGGTTGATTCCTTGAAAGGGTAGCCGATGATGGTTGACACCTCGCCATTGATTTTGCGCCCCGGCATATGGGTGACGATGAAGAAAATCGGGTCGCGCTTGACTTTTCTGGCCGCATCGCTGGCTTTGGGCTGGGACACGATGTAGCAGACCGCCGTGTCTGGGGCCTTGTAAGTATAGGCCGTCCAATCGGTAAAAACTCCAAGGGAGACGGGTTCAGCACTTCGGGCGCTGCCCGTCATGCCAATCGTCAGTGTCAGGAGGGCCAGCCCGCCCAATCGCCCCAGTGGAATCATGTCTACCTGCATAGCCTCAACAAATAAAAAAATCCATGGCAACGAATTGCCGGAGAAATCCGGCCCAATTGCGGCACATGATGTTGCGCCGCACAAATAGCTGGGATAGCGTTCAATTTTTGGGCAGCAAGGACCGAAACTGGTGATTGAAGCTATGGATGAAGCGGTGAACGCCGCTGGACGGGTGCTTGAAAAAGCCAAGTCGGCCGTTGGCGCTCTGCTGCTCTCGGATGGCGGGCTTTCCGCCGCAGCCCTTGACCTGCACCAGCACGAAGCCCACGGCCTGGCCTGGCTGGCAACCTATGTGGACACCCTGAAAGCACTGGCCGCCTGCGCCACTAAACTTTCCGCCCAAGGCAAGCTTGGCAAAATCGAACAACTCCTGTTGAAAATCGCCTGCGGTGAATACCTGCAGCAGGTTGCTGGCGGAATTCCCATGAACCAGACGGAGATTTTCCGTGTTGAGAATTTGGGAATCGATCTCAAAAACCTGCGCGCCAGCGCCCTTTATGCGCAAGGCAACACCCGGGAGAATCGCGCCCACCTCGTGGATCTGATGCGGGAGCAGCAGGGCGAACTGACTTTCGGCAACTGCGGTCTCGATGACACCATTGACGAAATGCGTGTCTCCATGCAGCGCTTTGTCGCAAGCAAGGTCACCCCTCATGCGCACCAGTGGCATTTGCATAATTCCTACGTGCCCTTGGAGATCATCCAGGAACTGGCGGAACTGGGTGTCTTCGCCCTGACCCTTCCGGAAGGTTTTGGCGGCCTGGGCATGCCCAAGGAAGCCATGTGCGTGGTCTCCGAGGAACTGTCGCGCGGCTGGATTGCTGTGGGCTCGCTCGGCACCCGGGCCGAAATCGCCTGCGAACTCATTCTCGGCGGCGGCACAGATGAACAGAAAGCGAAATGGCTTCCAAGAATAGCCAGCGGTAAAATTCTCCCCACCGCCGTCTTCACCGAACCAGATACAGGCTCCGATCTGGGCTCACTAAAAACCCGCGCCGTGAAGGCCGGCGATGTCTTTAAGGTGACCGGCAACAAGATCTGGATCACCCATCCGGTGCGCGCCGATCTGATGACCCTCCTTGTACGGAGCATTCCGGATGAAAAGGGCTACAAGGGGCTATCCATGTTCCTGGCCGAGAAGCCAAGGGGCAGCGATGCGAACCCATTTCCGGCGAAGGGCATGAGCGGCAGCGAAATCGAAGTCCTGGGCTATCGCGGCATGAAGGAATTTGAAATCCGCTTCGAGGATTTTGAGGTCAATGCCGAAAATCTTCTGGGCGGGATCGAGGGCCAGGGCTTCAAGCAACTGATGCAGACCTTTGAAAGTGCCCGCATCCAGACCGCCGCCCGTGCCATCGGCGTGGCGCAGAATGCACTCGATCTTGGTTTGAAGTACGCCATTGACCGCAAGCAGTTCGGCAAGCCCATCATCAAGTTCCCCCGCGTCGCCGACAAGCTTGCCCTGATGGCTGCTGAAATCATGGCGGCGCGCCAGCTCTGCTATGCGGCGGCGCGAGAAAAGGACGCTGGTCGCAGGTGCGATTTGGAAGCGGGCATGGCGAAGCTTTTGGGTGCCCGCATCGCCTGGTCGGCTGCCGACAACGCCCTGCAGATTCACGGCGGCAATGGCTTCGCTCTGGAATTTGAAATCAGCCGCGTTCTCTGCGACGCCCGCATCCTGAACATCTTCGAGGGTGCCGCCGAAATCCAGGCCCAGGTCATCGCGAGGCGCATTCTCGAAGGCGCAAACTAGCGCGCTACTATTTTCAGGCCCGCGATGGCGCCGTCATGGAACAATTGCGCCACCGTCGCGTAGAAATCATCAAGGTCATCCACGATCTCCCGCCCGTGAACTTCAATGCCCCTGGCCCGCGCTGCCCGGAACATGGCAAGCCGTGACGCAGTAAAGTCTTTCCACGAAGCCGTCACGTCACTTATGCTCACATCGCCAAAACCTGCTGCTACAAGATGGGATTCATATTCGGCCTTGCCCGGTAGCCCGGCGCACTGGACTTTCACCAACAGCGCCTTGGCCTCATCGGCCGAAACGGGCCGCGACTTTCCAAAATCCTCGATATACATGACACCCCCCGGCTTGAGCGCGGCGCGGCAGGCCGCGAACAGCTTGGGCCGCTCCGGAATGTGCAGGAAGCATAGGAAGGAAATGACTGCATCGTAGTTTTCGGCTGCCGCGCCATCAAGGATGTTGCCGCACACATGCGCAACCCGTGACGACAGGCCGCAACGCGCTGTAAGATCACGCGCCACCTCATCCAGGTCCGGTTGCAGTTCAAGGGCCGTGACATGTGCCCCGGTCTTCGCCGCGATATAACGCGCCGGTCCGCCGATGCCGGACCCCACGTCAAGAACCCGAGAACCCGGCTGCAGCTGCAAAACCTCCAGCGCCTCATCAACCGCCTCGGTCCCGAAATAATGATACTGGTCAAAAGGCGTGAGCTGGTCCACCCGCAGTGCGGCATCAAGCCCGATGCCAAGGGCCGCCAACTCATTGTGAATGCGCTGGACATTGGTGTAAAGTTTCATTGACTTCATGAGGGATGGCGCTCCAAAACGCCATTATCTCCCCAACACGCAGCAAAGGGCAACAGGGCTACGCGCCATGGAAATTTTCAATTACCTCGTGCCGCTCGCCGTTGCCGCTGTGGCCGTAGTCTTGCTTCTCGGTCTGTGGAACATGCTGCGCGGCGGCTCCGCCAGCCGTTCGCAAAACCTCATGCGCTGGCGTGTGATTTTGCAGTTTGCCGCCATTCTCCTCATTATGGCAGCCCTGTGGCTGGCCAACAGATAGCCATTGAATTGGCCCCCGTGAATTCCCATATGGCTTTTCGATTGGAGGGAAACCATGTCTCGCACATCCAATGAAACCAGGGTTACCAGGGATTTCTGGCCGAAGATGAAGAAATCACTGGCCAGCGTTCCTTTCGCTGAAGATGTGGTAGCCGCCTATTATTGCGCCTTTGATCCCGCCACGCCGCTCAAGGTGAAAGGCATCCTGCTCGGCGCCCTCGCCTATTTCATCCTGCCATTTGACGTGATCCCGGACGTCCTTTTGGGCCTTGGTTTTACCGACGATATGGCCGTGCTTTACGCCGCGATCAGCATGATCCGCAGCAACATGACGCAAGCCCACCGTGACCGGGCGAAGGACACCCTGGAAAAACTCAAGGCCGAAACTGTTTAGACCCGCCGCGTGACAATGAACACCGCAGCCGCGCACACCGCCATGCCGAGAATTTGTAAAGGAACCAGCGTCTCGCCAAAGACCACATAGGTGGAGAACGCTGCCACTGCGGGAACCAGGTAGATCAAGCCGGATACCCGCGCCACATCGCCATGGCGGATGAGCAGCATCAGCAGCGTTATCGCAGCAAGCGACAGCACAATCACCGACCAGCCCAGCGCCAGCCAGGCCTCGAAGCTGCCGTCAAAGCCAAAATTCTCGCTGAGCGCCGCACCGCTGAAAACCACAACCGATGCACCTGCATATTGCCACACTCCGCCGCTCGCCAGGTGCAGCCCCGTCGCAAAACGCTTCTGGTAGACCGTTCCGAGGGAAACGCTGAGCGCCCCGAATATGCATAGGGCGGTGGTGAACGGCGTGATGCCTTGCACCGCATCCAGTGTAAGCTTCGGCCAGATCACCATACCTACACCCAGGATTCCAACAACAAGGCCAAACCAATGGCGCGCCGTAATCTTCTCGCCCACGATGGCCGCAGCCAGAAAGGCCGTCATCAATGGCTGCAAGCCCACGATTAGCGCCGAAACCCCCGCCGGCATGCCATGCGCCACCGCCCAGTAGATCGGGCCTAGGTAGCCCCCGTGCAAAAGGGCGCCCGCGACAGCCGCATGAAAGGCGTGGGTCCGGTCCGGCCAGACAGCCCGCTGATAGAGTGCAATGAGCACGAACAGCGCCCCTGCAATAGGAAAACGGATGCTGAGAAAGGTGAGAGGCTCCACATGCCCGGCCGACAGCCGTGCCACCACAAATCCGGTGGCCCACAACACCACGAAAAGCGCGGGTGCAAAGGCGATCCAGTTGGGCGCGGGCTTCATGGCATTTTCCTTGCCAAGCTTTATGGCCGCACGCGAGTGTTATCTTGAGAACCGTCGCGCATATCGGCTATGCCTAGGTCCATGAACCCAAAGCAGCCGACCATCGTCAGTCTGGGCCTCGAAGCGCTGCGCCGTCTCTTTGCTGACGAAGCCATTCCCCTGGCGGGCAACATCGCCTTCCGGACGCTCTTCTCGATCTTTCCATTCCTGATTTTTCTGACCGCCCTTGCCGGCTTTTTTGGCAACGCGGACTTGGCCGAGAAGGTCGTCAGCTTCCTGCTGAGCGTTGCTCCCGAACAACTCGTGCACCCATTGGCCACGGAAATCCGTTCCATTCTTACGGTTCCGCGCACCGGCCTGCTCAGCATCGCCGCGTTGCTCACCATCTGGAGCGCCATGGGCGGTGTAGACAGCATCCGCGTCGGCCTGAACCGCGCCTATGACCTGAAGGAAAATCGCAACCTGTTCTGGCTCTACGGCCAAAGCGTTCTCTTCGTTATCGGCTCCGCCATTGGGTTGCTGGCCATTGCGCTGTTGATTGTCGTGGCGCCTGTGGCCCTGGCCGTCCTCGACCGTTTCGCGCCCGATCTGCGCCACGACTTCGCCATCCTGAACCAGTTGCGTTACCCCGTCGCCACCATCATTCTCATCGCAGGTCTGCAGTTCTGTCACCGCATCCTGCCGGCAAAACGCCTCAGAAGCTGGGATGTTCTGCCGGGAGTCCTGCTGACCGTCATCGTGTGGATTGCCCTTGCAAGCGCCTTCTCCGCTTATTTGGTGAATTTCAATTCCTTTGCCTCCACCTATGCCTCCCTCTCCGGCCTCTTTGCTGCAATGTTCTTTCTCTATCTTGCGGCGCTGGTGCTGATCCTGGGCGGCGAGGTGAACCGCGTCTTGCAAGCACACCGCGCCTTGCATTCACTTGCCGGCGCAGACCCAACTGGCAAGGATATCAAGTCACCTTGACTGGTTGATCATCTCGCAGATGCTTCAAGCACGTCTTCAAATGTTTTCAATCCGGTGCGCGGGGCCGACACCAGGACAGCCATGTTTCCCGGCCGGTGCTCGTTCTTCCACATCTTCATGTGCGCCTTGGGAATGTCATGCCAGCTATAGACATCCGACATGCAGGGGTCGATGCGCTGCGCCATGACCAGGCGGTTGGCGTTCGACGCCTGCATCAGATTGGCAAAATGCGAACCCTGCACCCGTTTCTGGTGCATCCACAGATAGCGTGCGTCCATGGTGAGGTTGTAGCCCGTGGTGCCGGCGCAGATCACCACCATGCCGCCGCGCTTCACCACCAGCACCGAAACCGGAAAAGTGGATTCGCCGGGATGTTCGAACACGATATCCGGGCTGTTGCCCTTGCCGGTGAATGTCCAGATGGCTTTGCCGAACTCCCGCGCCGCCTTCAGCCACTCATTGTACTCCCCCGTGCCGACTTTCGGCATCTGACCCCAGCAGTTGAAATTCTTGCGGTTGATCACGCCGCGCGCCCCGAGCTGCATCACGAAATCGCGCTTGTCGTCCTCCGAGATCACGCCAATGGCATTGCCGCCCGCCGTGGCAATGAGCTGGACAGCCATGGAACCCAAGCCTCCTGAAGCCCCCCACACCAGAACATTCTGCCCGGGCTTCAGTGTGTGCGGGCGGTGGCCGAACAGCATGCGGTATGCGGTGGCAAGGGTAAGCGTGTAACAGGCCGAAGCTTCCCACGTCAGGTGTTGCGGGCGCGGCAGCAGCTGGCGTGCCTGGACCCGGGCAAATTGCGCAAACGAACCATCGGGCGTTTCGTAGCCCCAGATCCGTTGCGAACTGGAAAACATCGGATCGCCGCCATTGCATTCCTCGTCGTCGCCGTCATCCTGGTTGCAGTGAACCACAACCTCGTCGCCGACTTTCCAGCGCTTCACTTTCTCGCCAACCGCATAGACAATGCCGGACGCATCGGACCCGGCCACATGGAAGGGGTTCTTGTGGCCGTCGATGGGTGAAATGGGAGTGCCGAGAGCGGCCCAGACGCCATTGTAATTGACTCCCGCCGCCATCACCAGGATCAGCACCTCGTCCTGGCCGATTTTCCAGGTGGGCACCACTTCCACCTGCATGGCGCTATCCGGTGACCCGTGGCGTTCCTGCCTTATGCACCAGGCATACATGCTCAGCGGCACGTGCCCCAGCGGCGGAATTTCGCCGATCTCGTAAAGGTCCTTGAGGGGTGGAGAAACCGTCGCCGTCATGCTGCTGCTCCTAAAAATTAGGCAGCACCTTAATCACTTTCTGTTGCAGTGCAATATAGGACTGTAATCGGCCTTCCGGGTAAGAATTGGTTTACCTTGCTTTCCGGCGTTCATAGGAAAGCAACATGTTCCGGGTCATAATGACCGGAGCCTTAAAATGTAAGGCAGAAAAAGATGCAAAGTAACATGCTTTATTCGAGCTTATACGACACCCTTGAGCAACTTGTCCGGTTTGACCTGTCAAGGGAGGCCATGCTGACGTCGCTGCTTTTCAGCGCTGCAGGCGCTCTTCTTTTATCCAGGTTTACCGGGGCTATCGGCCAGCTTACTTTGCCCCTGAATTTTTCAGCCCTCTTCATTGGCACGGCTCTGGCCAACATCCTCCTTGACGGCTTCGATGTTCCGGCATTCCAGTATGAACAGGAAGTCTTGCTTTTCACTCTCGTGGGCCTCATTGCCGGCTCTTTTGCCATGCTCTGGTGCGTCAGGCCCGAACACAGCTAGGTTATGCCGCCTGCGGCAGGGTTGCGCCGCGAAAACAACCGTGCTTCCATATTGCATCGCAAAATGGACGCCTGAATGCCGCTTCACCCGCCATCCGACAAGCCCTGGCTGTTTCGCACCTATGCCGGCCATTCCACGGCTGCAGAAAGCAACCGGCTGTTCCGTTCCAATCTTGAAAAGGGCCAGACCGGTCTTTCCATAGCCTTCGACCTGCCGACCCAGACCGGCTACGATCCCGATCATCTCCTGGCGCGCGGTGAAGTTGGTAAAGTGGGCGTCCCCGTCTCCCATATCGGCGACATGCGGGCCCTGCTCGACGGCATTCCGCTTGCAACAATGAACACCTCGATGACCATCAATGCCACCGCTGCCTGGCTCCTCGCCCTTTACGTGGCGGTAGCAGATGGGCAGGGCATTCCGCGGAACCAGTTGTCCGGCACCACCCAGAACGACATCATCAAGGAATATCTCTCGCGCGGCACCCATGTGTTTCCGCCCCGGCCCTCCCTGAAACTCACCACCGATACGATTGCCTTTTCCGCAAGCGATCTGCCGAAATGGAATCCCATGAATGTCTGCTCCTATCATTTGCAGGAGGCAGGGGCCACGCCCGTTCAGGAATTGGCTTTTGCATTGGCCACCGCTTTGGCCGTGCTTGATGCGGCAAAAACCGAAGTCAGTGCCGCGGCCTTCCCGGAAGTGGTTGGGCGCATGTCGTTCTTTGTGAATGCCGGCATCCGTTTCATTACCGAAATGTGCAAGATGCGGGCCTTCACTGAACTCTGGGATGAAATCTGCCGCGAGCGTTACGCCATTGCCGAAGAGAAACACCGCCGCTTCCGCTATGGCGTGCAGGTGAATTCCCTCGGCCTGACCGAGCAGCAGCCGGAAAACAATGTCTACCGCATCCTCCTTGAAATGCTGGCCGTGGTACTTTCAAAAAATGCCAGGGCCCGCGCCGTGCAATTGCCCGCCTGGAATGAGGCGCTTGGCCTGCCCCGCGCCTGGGACCAGCAGTGGTCGCTTCGCATGCAGCAGATCGTGGCCTACGAAACCGATCTGCTCGACTACGCCGATATTTTCGAAGGCTCGAAGGAAATTGAAGCCAAGGTCGAGAGCCTGAAAGCCGAAGCCCGAACTGAATTGCAGAAAATTCTCGCATTGGGTGGTGCCATCCCGGCAATTGAATCGGGCTACATGAAACGCGCCCTCGTCCAGGCTAACACCGAACGCCTGAAGGCCATCGAGCGCGGCGATACCAAACTGGTGGGCGTCAACATCTTCACCACAACCGAAACCTCGCCGCTTTCCACCGGCGACGGTGAGATGATCCTCACCGTCTCCGAGAACGTTGAATTCGAGCAAATCGAAAAACTGAAGGCATGGCGCGCCGCGCGAGATAAAAAGGCCGTGGCCGCAGCGGTCGCAGCGCTTCGCGAAGCCGCCGCGGCGGGCCACAACATCATGGAACCTTCCATAGCTTGCGCCAAAGCAGGCGTCACAACCGGCGAATGGGGTGAAACCCTGCGCCAGGTCTTTGGCGAATTCCGCGCCCCAACTGGCGTGCTTCTGACGATGGAT
>JAEUMI010000307.1 GCA_016792825.1 Hyphomicrobiales bacterium | reverse complement strand
ACGCGCTGGCCGCTCGGCAGCGTGATAAATCTGCGCTCAGAAATTTCCTGAACAACCGCGTCAACCCGGTCCGGCTCAATCGCATCGGGCGCTTCCCCGGCGAGGCCGAGCACGCAGGCGCGGTCGGTGCCGTGGCCCTTGCCGGTGAAGGCCAGCGAGCCATGGAGCGAGACGCTGACGCGCGCGGCGTTTTCGGCTCTTGCATTCGACAGGAAGCGGCGCGCCGCCACCATGGGCCCCACCGTGTGGGAGCTTGAAGGGCCAATGCCAATCTTGAAGAGTTCAAAGACCGAGAGAAACATCATCCCACCGTTCGATGGTAGCCGCCGCGGTAAAACACCAGCGGCTTGCCTTTAGGGTCGTGATCGAATTTGAGCACTTCGCCCACGAAGATAGCATGGTCGCCGCCATCATAGGTATAGAGCTTGCGGCATTCGAAAATGGCGAGTGCGCTTGGAAGAATGGGGCAGCCGGTTTCCCAGAACTCGTAATCGATGCTGCGCCACTTGTCGCCGGATGATTTGGAGAAGCGGGCCGAGAGATCGTCCTGGCCTTCGCGCAGCACATTCACGGCGAAATATTTGGCCGCCATGTAGGCCTCATAGCTATAGGCCTTGCGCGCCAGGCTCCAGAGAACCAGCGGCGGATCTAGCGAGACGGAATTGAAGGAACTGGCTGTATTGCCCACCATTTCGCCGGAGGCCGTCACCGTTGTCATCACGGTGACGCCGGTGGCGAAGGTTCCCAGGGCTGAGCGGAAGGCTTTGGAGTCGAAAGGGTTGGACATGGCCCCCATTAAGCCGATTTGAGCCACTGGCTCAAGGCGGGTTTGCGACCCATTAACCCGCGATAAGCACCCGTTCACGCTTCGGCGCGCCTGATCCCGCCGCTTCGCCCAGCATGCGGCCCGCCAGATGGCCATCATGCACGGCCATGGCGATTATGCCGGGGGCCCTGCAGTCGCCGATGCGGACGAGGCTTTCGAAACTTGTGTCGCGGGCCCGCAACTCTTGCCAGAGGGCATCGTCGGGTTCGCGCGAGGTTACGCTGACAAGGCTGGCGCAGGGCAAACGGCGTTCGCGGCCAGAGAATATGCAGGTCAAGACCGCCTCGTTTCCGTCCGCCGCCGTGACTGCATGGGACACGATGATCTCAACGCCAAGTTCAATCAGTCGCGCCTGGACCCGGGCCTGTTCCGCGGTATTTTCCGACCAGGCGCTCATGATGCCGGCGGTTGCCACATAGGTCACGGCATGGCCTTGGCCCGCCAGCAGTTCGGCAATGACCGAGCCCATGTAATAGCCGTCATCGTCGAAGACCACGACGGGACCCTCCAGCTTCGTGCCCGCCATCACGTCATCCGGTGTGAGAACCTTGCCGGCGGCAAAGCCGGGCTGCGGGGCACGGAAGTGGCGGCCGCGGCCATCGGCGCGCCAGTGGCTGCCGGTCGCCAGGATCACATGGGCCGCGCCGGTGTCGATAATGTCTCCGGCGGTCATGCGGCTGGCGCGGAACAGTTCGACATTGGCGAGCTTGCTGATCTGGTGCAGGCGGTAGTCGGCCACGCGCTTCCATTCGGAAAGTCCGGGCAAGGCCGCTTCGAGAACGACACGGCCGCCGGCCACGTCGCGGGCTTCCGCCAGCATCACCTGGTGGCCGCGCTTGCCCAGGACATGGGCGGCCTCAAGGCCCGCAGGCCCCGCACCGACGACCAGGACGCGTGACGGCTTACTGGATCTGCCGAAATTTTCCGGGTGCCAGTTGCGCCGCCATTCCTCGCCCATGGTCGGGTTCTGGGTGCAGCGGATGGGTGCTCCCCGCGCATCGCCGGCGTAGCAGATATTGCAGCCGATGCATTCGCGGATGTCATCGAGGCGGCCTTCGCGGATTTTCTGCGGGATGAACGGGTCGGCAATTGATGGCCTGGCGGCGCCGATTAAATCCAGCACGCCGCGGCGCACCTGGGAGAGCATCGTCTCGGGGCTGGTGAAGCGGCCGACGCTGACTACCGGCTTTCCGGTGATGCTCCTCACTTCGGCGACGAAAGGTTCAAGCGAAGCCTCCCGGACAAAGCGGGAGACGCCCATCTCCCGGCTGTAGTCAGAAATCGTTACGTTGAAGAGATCAAGATGGGGCGCGAGAGTTGCAAAAAGGGCGCGGCGCTCATCCTGGCCTCCGCCCCTTTCGTCGTCCGTTTCAATGCGGATGGCAATTGCGCAGGTCTCGCCCACGGCCTCGCGGGTTTCCTCGATCAGTTCGCGCACCAGGCGCCAGCGGTTCTCGGGATTGCCGCCATAGGAATCAGCCCGGCGGTTGAGTTCGGCATCGGCAAACTGGGCCAGCAGGTAGGTGTGGGCGGCATAGACATAGATGATGTTGAAGCCCGCCTCTCTGGCACGCAGCGCCGCCGCCCGGTGCCACTGGCGGAAAGCGCGAATGTCGCTCTGGTCCATGCGCTGGCTTTGCCAGGGGTCGGCGTAGACGGGGAGGCTTTCCGGGCCGAGCGGCACCTCGCGCGACAGCAAATTGGAGGAGCGCAGGCCACCATGCCAGAGTTCCACGCCGGCCAAAGCGCCATGGCGTTTCACGCCTTCCACCATCACAGCCATGTTGCGAACATCGCAATCATCCCAAAGTGAGCAATAGGGTGCCGGCGTGTCATCGGAGGTGGGATGGACCGAACAGTATTCCGTATTGACCACGCCCCAGCCACCTTCTGCCTTGATCTCGCGCATGGCGGCCAGAGTCTGCGGCAGGCCGTAGCCCATGCCGGTGCAATGGGGAACCTGATAGAAGCGGTTTGGTGCGGTCACCGGCCCGATCCGCACGGGCTCGAACAGCCTGGCAAATCGAGAGGCCTGATTCATGGAGTCAAGAGTATCGGGCATGGGTTTTACTTTGCTGAATTGCGCCGGCTCAAGGCATGAACTGCCCGCCGTTAACGTGGAGGATTTGCCCGCTGACATATCCGCCCATGGAGGTCGACGCGAGGAAGAGGATGGGGCCCACGCAGTCCTGCGGGGTTCCGGCGCGGCCGAGGGGCACCGACTTTTTCATCACTTCCATGCGCTCCGGCGGCGTAGCCGCGTGGAAGGCAGTTTCGATGACGCCGGGGGCCACGGCATTGACGCGGATTTTGCGCGAGGCCAGGTCGCGGGCCATGTGGCGGGTGAGATTGTGGACATAGGCCTTGGCGCAGGCATAGTGCCCGGAGCCCGGGCCGCCGCCATCGGCGCCGGCGATGGAGCCCACATTGATGATGGCGCCGCCGCCCTGCTTTTCCATGTGGGGCACGGCGGCCTGGGAGGCTTCGATCACGGACTTCACATTGAGGTTCATGGCCGCGTCATAGAGGTCTGAATCAAGTTCGAGGAACGGCACGCGGCGGATCATGGCGCCGGCGTTGTTGAGCAAGATGTCGAGCCGGCCCAGTTGTTTTGCGGCTTCCTCCACAACCCGCTTTCCGGTGCCGGGAACGCCGAAGTCGCCGCCGATGGCCACGGCCTTGCTGCCGTGCTTGCGGATAGCGGCGCAGACGGCTTCGGCAGCCTCCTTGTTCCTGTTGTAGTGAACGGCGACGTTCGCTCCGAGCCTGCCGAATTCCAGGGCTGCGGCGGCCCCGATGCCGATGCTGGCACCGGTCACGAGAACGGCTTTTCCGCGCAGGTCTTCAAGCATGGGTTTTTCCTGTAAATTTTTCGGAGCGGTGAACTTCCTTGCCGCCCAGGAGGGTGAGCAGCACTTCCGTATCACCGATATCATAGACATTACAGGTGAAAATATCTCGGTCGAGAACGATGAGATCGGCATATTTTCCGACACTCAAAGAGCCCGTGTCGTGGCTGCGCCAGGCGGCCTCGGCGGCGAAGGTGGTGTAGCCCTTCACGCATTCCTCGCGGGTCATGCGCTGTTCGGGAAGGAAGACCGGGTGGTCGCCACTTTTGATGGGCGGCTGGCGGGTGATCGCCGTTTCCATGATCGGGAACGGGTTGAGGGTCGAGACGCCCCAGTCGCTGGAAACGGCATAGGGAGCGCCGGCATCGATGAGCGAGCGGAAGGCATACATCCATTTGCCCCGGGCTTCGCCCACCATGGGCAGGGCCACATCGGTGACCGAGGGTTCGTAGCGGGCCCACAGGGTTTGGATATTGGCCACCACACCCAGTTCACGGAAGCGCGGAATGTCGGCGGGATCGATGCATTGCACATGGGCCAACTGATGGAGGCTTGGCCACGGGCCATTGGCGGCGCGGGCCGCCTCCAGGGCATCGAGGGCGGCGCGGACCGCGCCATCGCCGATGACATGAACATGGATCTGGAAGCGTGCGGCATCGAAGGCGGTGAAGAGTTCCTTGATCTGGTTGTGGCCGAACATGAGCTCGCCATTGCCGCCGAGCGCATCGGAATAGGGTTCGATCATCACGCCGGTGCGGTTTTCCAGAACGCCATCCAAAAAGAATTTCGCCGAATGAACCTTGAACAGGTCGGAGCTGGCGTTGCGGCGCAGATCCTCGAGGCGGCGGAGCGCATCCTCGGTTTTTTCGGCGGAGACCACCTTGGCAGTGGCGGCGACGCGAACCGTCAGGGCCCCTGCCCGCTCCAGGCTGCTGTAAACGCGGGCGTGGCGCTCATTCACCATGGCATCGATGACGCCGGTTATGCCGTGGCGGTTGCACAGGGCCTGGCCATAGCGGACGCCATTGGCAAAGTCCTCGTCGGTCGGCACGGGCATGAAGCTCTCGGCCCAGTAGGTCGCGGTTTCGTGCAGCATGCCGGTGGGCTCGCCATTGCCATCGAGCACGAAGTGGCCATTCTCGGGATCGGGCGTGCCCCTCACCAGGCCAACTGCCGCGCAACCCAAGGAATTCAGGCAGGCGTTGTGGCCGTCGCTGGCCACGATGTAGCAGGGGCGGTCAGGAACGGCGGCGTCGAGGACATGGCGGTTGAGATTGTGGTCGGCAAAAATGCCGGTATACCAGCCGACGCCATTCACCCAGGGGCCGGCATGGGTTGCGGCAAAGTCGGCCAGGGTCTTCTGCAATTCGGCGATGGTCGAGACGTTGTGAAGGGCCGCACTCTTGCTGTGATCGTAGCCGCTGTCCTGCAGATGGATGTGGGTGTCCTGAAAGCCGGGCAGCACGAGGCGGCCGCCGGCATCTACGGTGCGGGTTGAGGGGCCGGCGAGTGCGGCGATTTCCGCAGCTGTTCCCAAGGCCGAGATCCGGCCATTGGTTACAGCGAGGGCAGCCACACGTGGCGCGAGTGGATCCATGGTGCAGATATCGGCGTTGGTGACGATGAGTTCGGGGGTTTTCAAGATGCGTTCTCCAAAGTGGGCCAATCGGGTGAAGGGATTATTTTTGCAGGCTGGCTTGTATCTTTGGTCCAGCAAAAAATTGCGAGAAAGGGAATGTCGCCGGTCATGGTGGCGTGGGGCTCCCAGGGATTGTTCCAGACGGGAACATCGGCTTCTTTCCAGACAAGTGGATCGCCCGGCTTGAAGCGCCAGCCATGGGGGCCGGTGAGCGGGGCATAGAGCTCCGGAGCGGCGTGGTGATGGTCGCGGTAGAAAAGCCGCGGCGCGATGATGAACAGGCCCAGGTCAAAATCCACCGCTTCAATTGGGCAACCTTCGCCGATAATGGAGGCAAAGGCGTGATTGTCGGCAAAGGCCGCGCCGATATCCTCGCGGGGGTAAGCGTCGTAGGAAACCCAATGGAGATAGGGCTGCGCCTCGGCAATGGCTTTTGCCAGTGAAGGCTTGCCCATGGCAACAAGGGCCGCATCAAGATGAGCGCAGGCCGGAAGTGTGCGGGGTTTGATGGGGCCGCTAGGCTCGCTTGCCCATTTGTCCATTCCGGCAAGGACCGAGGCAATCCCCGGACCCTTCAGGCCTGAGACATAGGTTTTGATCTCGGCAACGAGTTTTTGGAGAGCGGCTTCTGCGACGGTTTTCTGCATGGGCTTAGTTACTGAGCAGCCGGCCGGCGGAATGGGGCCAGGCGACCCACACCTTGCTGCCCACTTTCGCCGGAGTGGCGCTGGTTTCGCTGTCGTTCTGCTGGGAAACGGAAATGGGCCGGTCGTGGCCTTCAGCCTTCACCAAAAAATGATGGCGGTCGCCACGGTAGGAAATGGCTGAAACCACCCCGCCTATGGCATTCATCGCCGCGGAAGGCTTTTTCGTCATGAGTTTCAGCTTCTCGGGACGCACCGCGAGGAAGACGTAGTCGCCCTTGCGGCTGGTCCCCTGTGCCTGCAACTTGCCAAGGGCTCTTGCATCAATTGTTGCCGCGCCTTTCGCGGATTCCATTGTCCTCCCCGAAAAAACATTCATCGTGCCGATGAACTCGGCGACTTCGCGGCAATTCGGATTGTCGTAAAGGGCTTCCGGCGCATCGATCTGCAGCACCCTGCCCTTCGACATGACGGCGATGCGGTCAGACAGGGTGAGCGCTTCTTCCTGGTCATGGGTGACGAAGACGAAGGTGATGCCAACAGTTTTCTGCAGGGCGCGCAGTTCGATCTGCATTTCCTCGCGCAGGTTCTTGTCGAGGGCGCCCAGCGGCTCGTCAAGCAGAAGCACCTTCGGCCGGCAGACAAGGGCGCGGGCCAGGGCCACACGCTGCCTCTGGCCGCCGGAGAGCTGGTGGGCTGCGCGCTCGCCATAGCCGCTGAGCTTGACCAGTTCGAGGGCATCGATGACGCGCTTGCCGGCTTCCTCCCTGGAGAGATCCGTATTGCGCAGGCCATAGCCGATGTTTTCGCGGACATTGAGATGGGGGAAAATCGCGTAGCTCTGGAACACCATGTTTGTTGGGCGATGATTGGCCGGCACACCGGCCATGGCCTCGCGGTCGATGGAGATTTCGCCTTCGCTGGGCTGCTCGAAGCCGGCGAGCATGCGGAGCAAGGTGGTCTTGCCGCAGCCGGAAGAGCCCAGCAGCGAAAAGAATTCGCCGCGCTGGATGTCGAAGGAAATGTTGTCGACGGCGGTGACCGGGCCGAAGCGTTTTGTGACACCTGAAATGGAGATAATGCTGTCGGCTGTTGCCATGTGTTCAAAGGTCTCCCGGTTTGGCGGACTGGACGCCCAGCTTGCGCAGCAGTTCCGCCGCCACAACCAGAAGGGCGGAACCCAGCAGAATGGCGGAGCCGAGCGCCAGGGTGCCCGGCAGTTTGTTGGGGAAGCGGAGCTGGCTGAAGAGATAGACGGGCAACGTGTTTTCCGTGCCGGTCAGGAAGAAGGCGACGACAAACTCGTCAAAGGAAATGATGAAGCAGAGCAGAAGGCTGGAGATCACGCCAGGTGCTGCCAGTGGAAGGGTCACGCGCACGAAGGTCATCCAGGCGTTCTCGCCGAGATCGCGCGAGGCTTCCTCCAGGCTTTTGTCGAAGCCTTCAAGCCGCGACATCAGCACCGTCATGGAAAACGGGATGCAGAGCAGGATGTGGCCCGCGCCCACCGTCCACAAGGACAGGTCGAGATGCAGGAAGCGAAGAATGATGACCAGCAGCGCCACGGCTATGACGATCGAAGGAATGACCAGCGGCAGCATCATGGCGCTCAGCACCGGCCCGCCGCCGGGCAAGCGGTAGCGCGTCAGCGCTATGGCTGCGGGAAGGCCAATGGCGGTTGCCGTCACCGACACGATAACGCCAACCACCAGGCTGTTCTTCAGCGAGAGGATCATGCTGGTGTTGGCCAGCATGCTGGCATAGTGGCGGGTGGTGAAGCCCTTCAGGGGGAAGGTGGCAAAAGTGCTGTCGTTGAATGAAAAGACCGGCATGAGCATGACCGGGCCGTAGAGGAAGATCATGAAGGCGATGGCATAGATGAAAAGGGCGCTTGGCCTTGTAAACATTGCTAGCGGCTCCTCTCGCGCATCCTGGCGTAGCCGACGGCCCAGAGGAACAGGGCCACGATGCCTGCGATAATCGCCATCATGACGATGGCCAGGGCAGCGCCCAGCGGCGCGTTATCCTGGCGGAGAAAGAGCTCCTGCATAAGGGTGCCGATCATCGTGCCGCCCGGGCCGCCCACGAGGGTTGGCGTCACATAGTCGCCGACGGTGGGAATGAAGACGAGAAGTGCTGCGGCGATGGTGCCGGGGGCCGAGAGCGGAAGGGTTATGCGCCAGAAGCGCTTCAACGGGCTGTCGCCCAAGTCGGTTGCCGCCTCGAGGAGCGAGCGGTCAATTTTTTCAAGGGAGACATAGATGGGAAGCACGGTGAAGGCGATCCAGGCATGGGCCAGGGTAATCACCACCGCGACCGGATTATAGAGGAGGAATTCCAGCGGCGCCTCGATGATGCCGAGTGATTTCAACCCGGTGTTGATGGCGCCGTTGTAGCCCAGAACGATCTTCCAGGCGAAAACCCGCAGGAGGTAGCTGGTCCAGAAGGGAATGGTGAGCAGGATGATCCAGAGAGCCTTGTGGCGGGTGACGCGGAAAGCGAGGAAATAGGCCATGGGATAGGCCATGGCGATGACGACAATGGTGGCCACCAGCGACATGACCAGCGACTTGAGCATCAGGATGGCGGCGACCGGATAGGCAAAGGGAAATGGGATGCCCATCCAGATCATGGGTTCGGAGGATGGTTCGATCAG
>JAEUMI010000284.1 GCA_016792825.1 Hyphomicrobiales bacterium | reverse complement strand
AATGTCGATGCGGCCGAATTTTGCCTGCACTGCGTTGATCAGTTCACTGACATCTTCAACGATGGTCAGGTCGGCGGTGAATGCGGCATGGCCAGCGCCGAGGGTTTCGAGGCGCTCGAAGATGCGTTTTGTGGTCGAGGTGATGGCCACCCGCGCCCCTGCCGCGGCAAGCGCCCTGGCTGTTGCAAAACCGATACCTTCAGCACTTCCAGCACCTGTTACCAGCGCCACACGATCCAAAATCCCTGCCATGACATTTCCTTGAAATCAGCTTCCGGCACTCTCATATTAGCAATCAGGCTGCGGTGCCAGATGGGCCGTAGCATCCTTGAAGCCGCTTTAGCGAGGGCAAAAGTCCGATGAGCAAGATAACCATGTTTTCCTCGCCCCTTTTGCTGGGGTTTGACGATCTGGAACGCCTGCTCGAGCGGGCAGTCAAAACCTCCGGCGATGGTTATCCGCCTTACAATATCGAGCGACTGGCCGATGGCGGCAACGAGATCTTGCGCATTACCATCGCGGTTGCCGGGTTCCAGCGCCAGGACCTGGAGATCACCATCGAGGACAACCAATTGAACATCCGAGGGCGGACAAAAGACGACGAACCCCGCGATTACCTACACCGCGGCATTGCCGGGCGGCAGTTCGCCCGGGCATTCGTGCTGGCGGACGGCATGGAGGTGATCGACGCCACCCTTGTAAACGGACTTTTAATTATTAACTTAAGGAGACCGGAACCAAGCAGTGTCATCCGGCGTATTGAGATTAAGGAATAGGAGTAACAGCATGAACACCAGCAACAGCAAGGAAGGCTTCGAGCTGAGCCCGGAAGAGCTGGCCCAGCTCGGCAACGGTGCGCTGTCCTATATCCGCGAAATCGAAGGCCGTGACGTGATCCGCCTGGTCGGCCCGCAGGCGCGGGTGGCACCCGATGCGAAGCTTTTCTGCCTGTTCAACGCCAATGGCTCGCCGATCTCGATTTCGGGAACCCGCGAAGCCGCAGCCGACAGCGCCGTGGAGCATGAGCTGGTGGCGATCAGCTTGCACTAACAGGTTCAAATTTTCCAACTCAAATCGGTCATCCCGGCGAAAGCCGGGAGCCAGACATTCAGCGATTCCATCTGTTCAAAGTCTGGGCCCCGATTTTCGTCGGGGTGACAGAAGTAGCTTTTAAGCCGCAGAGGCAGCGGCGGAGGGCTCGGTGAGAATTGAGTAGAGGCCTTCGGCGGTGTCGGTGCCGCGCAGTTTTGCGATGGTGTCGTTCTCACGCAACAGCCTTGAAATCCGCGCGAGCGCCTTGAGGTGGTCGGCGCCGGCGTGGTCGGGGGCCAGCAGGACGAACACCAGATCCACCGGCTGGCCATCCAGCGAATCATAGGCAATCGGCGTGCTCAGGCGGGCAAACAGCCCATAGACGCGGTTGATGGAGGCCAGCTTGCCGTGGGGAATGGCAATGCCCTGGCCGATGCCGGTGGAGCCCAGCTTTTCTCGGGTCAGCAGGGTTTCAAAAATGATGCGATGATCGACCGCCACAAACTTTGCCATGGCTTGCGCCAGATCCTGAAGGAGCTGTTTCTTGCCCTGCGCCTTCACGCTGGGCAATACGGCGCGGGCATCGATAATATCTGCGAGATCTGTCATGCTTGCACTTCCACTTACGCTGCAGGCCTGGGATCGACCCAGCCGATGTTGCCATCGCTGCGCCGGTAAACCACGTTGGTCTGGCCACCCTTGCTGTTCCTGAACAGGACGAAGGGGACACTGGAAATTTCAAGCTGCATGACGGCTTCTCCGACGGAAAGCTCCGGAACGCTGGTGGATGATTCGGCGATGACCACCGGGTTGAGGCTTGCTGGCTCCTCGCCTTCTTCATTGCCCGCCTGAATGACATAGCTTGCGGCCTCGGACTGGCGCACCGGTTCGCGGCGGTCCTTGTGATGATCCTTCAGGCGCTGCTTGTAGCGCTTCAACTGCTTTTCAAGATGCTGGGCGGCCGCATCAAAACTCTGGAAAGCTTCCGCCGCGGTGCCGTGCGACTGCAGGACGAGGCCGGTGGCCAAATGCAGACTGCAATCCGTCTGAAAACTGGAGCGCTGCTTTTCAACGGTTACATGGGCATGCACCGTGCCTTCAAAATATTTCTGGCGGAACTGTTGCAGGCGCCCGTCGACATGGATCCTGAGTGCCTCACCGATATCGATGTTCTTGCCGGTGACCTTGATCTGCATGGCTGCGAAAATCCTTCTGCGCCACCTCTTCTTATAAGACATGGGCGCGCGAATTGCTAACGTCAATTAGATTGAATGTGTTCCCTGTGAAAATTAAGGCCAGCCTTGCAGCCTGGTGCCGCACAAGTCGAGGCCCTCAAATCGGGGCGGAAACTAGTCCCGTGCAAGCGTCAAGTCAATTGCCTAGCGGGCTTGCGACTGGGCCATCCGGCGGCGCTGAATCGATGAAGGAATATTTAGCGATTCCCGATATTTAGCCACGGTCCGGCGGGCTATTTCAATGCCTTCGGCGCGGAGGTTGTCGACAATCGTATCATCCGAGAGGATGCTTTTCGGGGCCTCGGCCGCGATCATATCCTTGATGCGCTGGCGCACTGATTCTGCCGAGTGGCTGTCGCCGCCCACGGTCGAGGAAGCAATCGCGGTGGTGAAGAAATATTTCAATTCATATGTACCGCGCGGAGTTGCCATATACTTGTTCGAGGTCACGCGACTCACCGTCGACTCATGCATCTCGATGGCTTCAGCCACGGTCTTGAGATTGATCGGGCGCAGGTGCTGGACTCCCAATACAAGGAACGCATCCTGCTGGCGGACGATTTCGCGCGCCACTTTCAGAATGGTCTTGGCGCGCTGGTCGAGGCTCTTGATGAGCCATGTGGCATTGGCCTGGCATTCATTGAGATAGTTCTTGTCGGCTTCACGTGAGGCGGTGCGTGAGACCTTGCTCAGATACTGGTTGTTGAACAGCACGCGCGGAAGCGTGTCATTGTTGAGCTCGACCAGCCAGGAACCATCCTGGGCGGCACGCACATAGACATCGGGCACGACGGGCTGGACCGGTTCGGAGCCAAAGGCGTGACCAGGCTTGGGATTGAGATCCTTGAGCTCGGCAATCATTTCCCTGATGTCTTCAAGGTCAACCTTGCAGAGCGACTTCAGCGCGGCAAAATCGCGCCTGGCGACAAGATTGAGATTGGCGATCAGGGTGGCCATGGCCGGATCGAGGCGGTTGCGTTCACTGAGCTGCAGGGCAAGGCATTCCTGCAAGTCGGCGGCAAAGACACCGACGGGATCAAAGGTTTTCAAGGTTTCGAGAACGCGCGCCACATGTTCCCGGCTGGTGCCGAGGGTCCTGGCAATGTCGGAAATATCGCCGGTGAGGTAGCCCGCCTCGTTCACCATGCCGATGAGGTGCTGGCCAATGATGCGATCAGTTGGCGCCAAGATATTGAGATTGAGCTGACCGGTGAGATGTTCGGCCAGGGTTTGCGTTTTGGTGAGCGAGGCACTGAAATCATATTCATCGCTGTCGAGCGAGATGCCGCCGGTGGGGCGGAGCGAGGCCCAGCCCGATTCAGCGGGCGCCTGGCTTTCGCGGCTGCTCGCATCGGCGCGGGCTTCGTGGGTGTAGACATTTTCCAGATCGGTATCGAGGGTGCGCAGCTTGTCCTCCTGGGAGGTGCTTTCGTTCAGGGCCGAGACGGTGTCGGCAGCGGGTTCGCGCGCATTGGTTTTCGGGACATCGCTGCCGCGCTCGTCGCGCTCAAGCAGGGGATTGCGTTCAAGCTCGCCTTCGACATAGGCCTGCAGTTCCAGGTTGGACATCTGCAGCAGCTTGATGGCCTGCTGCAACTGCGGGGTCATGACCAGGGACTGGCCCTGGCGCAAATCCATTCGCTGCATCAATGCCATGACTGCCTACCAATCCTACAGCGAAAATTCTTCGCCGAGATAATAGCGCCGCACGTCGGGATTGTTGACAATCTCATTGGGCGTGCCTTCGGTCAGGACTTGGCCCTCATGGATGATGAGAGCCCGGTCAATGAGCTCGAGGGTTTCTCGAACGTTGTGATCCGTAATAAGCACCCCGATTCCCCGAGCGGTGAGCTGTCGCACCATGTTGCGAATATCACCGATCGCAATCGGGTCAATTCCGGCGAAGGGCTCATCGAGGAGCATGAATTTTGGTTTTGCGGCGAGGGCGCGGGCAATTTCCACGCGGCGACGCTCTCCGCCAGAGAGTGCAACAGCCGGCGAATGCCGGATATGGGTGATCGAGAACTCATCTAGCAACTCACGCAACACACGTTCGCGGCTGGATTTCTCAGGCTCGACGAGCTCGAGTACAGCGCGAATATTGTCTTCAACCGACAGTCCGCGGAAGATCGAGCTTTCCTGGGGCAGATAGCCAATGCCCAGCCTTGCGCGCTGATACATCGGCAGATGGGTTATGTCTGCCCCGTCAAGACTGATCGTGCCCTGGTCGGCGGCAATCAGGCCGGTGATCATGTAGAACACCGTCGTTTTGCCGGCGCCATTGGGTCCGAGAAGACCTACGGCTTCACCGCGCCTCAAAGTGAGGGATACACCGCGCACGACGGGGCGGCGCTTATAGCTCTTGGAGAGCAAATGGGCGACGATCCCTTCGCGCGCAGGCTGGCCCTGGAAGCCCGCGTCTCCGCCGGGCATCATGCCCCTGGAGCGCGCGATCTTTGTCCGGTTTGGCGCATCTATCGCCACACCCGGACGCCGAATGCGTCCAACTTCACCGTTCTGCGCCACCTGATTACCGCCTATTTGTGTTAATATAGAATGAAGCCCGCTATTTAGGAACAAAACTGCCCTTCACGCGGCCCCCCGACATGAGGGTTCTTTCCGTTGTGAGGTCAACGGTGAGCTTTTCGCCCTGCAGGGTGTTTTTCCCCTCGACAAGCTTCACCCGCCCGCCCACCAGCAGGGTGTTTGCCAGAATATCCATTTTCGCCCATTCGCCGGTGATCACCTGTTTCGTCGTGGTGATGGTGACATTGCCCTTGGCATCCAGTTTGCTGGCCTGGGACTTGCTGGTGCCATCGGGCTGCTTCACGTCGGCATAAAACACCGTCATGACATCGCTGCGGATTTTCTGGCTGCCGCGCACCGCATCGACGTTGCCCCGGAAAATGGCCTGCTTGTCGACATCGACGATTTCCATTTCATTGGCTTCCACCTCGACGGGCGTCAGAATACTCTCAGCGCCATGCAAGGGGCCAGCCAAAAGGGCGAGGATGAAGGCTGAAGCCGTTAACTTCCGGATCATGGGGTCTTGTCTCCATTTGTCATTGTCTGGTTGAAACGGGCTTTCACCCCATTCAGAAATTTTATGTTGTTGCCGTCGTTGCTCACCTGCAGGCCGTTGGCGTGAATCGTTCCGGCGCCCATTTCAACCACAACCGGCACATTGGACACCAGATTTTTCTGCTCAAGGGCCACGTGGGCCCTGGCCATGGTTGCGGTGAAGCGGCCTTTCTCAACGACCTTTACATTCCCTTCCAAATCCATTTCCTTTGCCTTCGCATCATAGAGGCCGGTTCTCGAAAAAAGTTCAAAGGACTGGCCGGTTTTTCTCCGGAACGTGCCGGTCAGATCCTCCATGTGGACCAGGTCCGCGGTTTCCTTGTCTTGATAGCCTCTTTTGGAGGTTATTACATAGGGCTGATTTTCGCGGTCAAACCCGGCGATGCGGGCAAACGAGCCGCTGATCTGATCGGGCATTTCAACCGTAGGAGGAACCGGGCTGGGCCTGGGAAGCAGGACGGAAAACAGGCCGGCCTGGTAGAGAAAAACGATTATCAGGCCAAGACCGAAGGCCAGGGCGGCGGCACTCAGGAACGGGGCGAGGCGGGCCTGGCGGGCCGCGGCCCGCAGCAGTTGCTCCGTATTGTCGGGCTTGATTTCAGTGGGCGAAGACATCTTCTTCAGTCCAGCCCGCCAGATCAAGCGCGGCGCGGGTGGGCACAAAGTCAAAGCAGGCCATGGCAAGGAGGCTGCGGCCTTCACGCTCCAGCATCTGGTCGAGGCGGGTTTTCAGCTCATGGAGATAGAGCACGTCCTGGGCGGCGTACTGTTTCTGCGCATCGCTCAGCACATGGGCGCCCCAATCGGAGCTTTGCTGCTGCTTGTTCAATTCGATGCCGAGCAATTCCTTCACCAGATCCTTCAGGCCGTGACGATCCGTATAGGTCCGGGTCAGCTTCGAGGCCAGCTTGGTGCAGTAGAGGGGGAATGTGTCGACAGCGAGATAGTGCCTGAGCACGGCCACATCAAAGCGCGCGAAGTGGAAAATCTTTATGACTTTTGGATCGGTCAGAAGCGCCTTGAGATTGGGCGCGTCATAGGTGGCGCGGTCGAGCTGCACGAGATGGGCATTGCCATC
Source organism: Hyphomicrobiales bacterium (assembly GCA_016792825.1). Taxonomy (GTDB): domain Bacteria; phylum Pseudomonadota; class Alphaproteobacteria; order Rhizobiales; family Aestuariivirgaceae; genus Aestuariivirga. Next base: position 1,312 of record JAEUMI010000284.1, on the reverse strand, counting down.
ACCAGAAGAGAGCTGCACCAGGCAAAGCTTGTCGCGGCGCGGCAGCAGCCCAAGGGTTTCCGTATCGATGGCAACTGAAGCGCCAAGATCCAATCCTGCAGGCAAGTCGCCCTTGTAGAGTTTAATCGCCATTCCGCCGCCTTCGCCTCGTGTATTTTACAGATTCTGAGGCTTACAAGACTGGGGTAAAATACTCAAGGCTTGCCGGACACAACCCTTTTACCGGTTGAACCTATTGGCTTTTCTGGCGGTGAATACGCCGCGTCTCGCCGCCGTGGTCCTTGTCAGGCCCGAAGGCTCCTTCCGCCTGATCCTGCAAAAGCTTCACATAGCGGCCATCGCCCCGGTTCATGTATTGGGCGTAATTCCTGTCGTGAAACTCCCGGGCATCAGGGTTTGCGGCAGCATGGGCTTCATCGGTTTCTTCGCGCGGTTCGGGAATGCTGCCGGGGCTGACGCCGGGGTTGTTTTCCTCCTCAATCCCCTCAGTGTCCGCGGCCGCGTCGCGGCCACGGGCATTGCCGTAGTTGGGAGCGCCGGGGCGCATGGGAGAATCCGGCAGCTTTTTTTCGGTCATCATTGGCCCTGCGGATGATGGCGACCGGCAGCCGTCCGGTCGGGCAGCCTGTCAATGGCTTCATCGGCGCCTTGATCCTGTCTGAGCACGCCTTCGCGCAAGACCTTGGTTGCCGCGTCCTGCTTTTGACTAGAATCGGCAGGGATCGGGGACGTTTCGGCGGTTGCTTCGGTTCCGGTCCGCACCGGCTTGCCATCGTGGTTGCGGGCCACCTCGGCAAACTTTGCCAGGGCTTCCGGGCGTTCGCCTTCCGCGCCTTCTTCATCGGTCGTTTCTTCATCTGTGAGTTCGTCGCCAGACTTCATCTCATCCGTTTCGGAACCGGCGGCCTTCATGCGCGGCACGGTGGCGTTTACATCGACCGAGGATTGGGCGGGTTCGCGCGGCAGATCGTCTTCCTCGCCCACCGCATCGTCATCGCCAATATCAATGCCCTGGTTATCCTCATCGGTCAGTGGCAGGGATTCCGCCTCGGCTTTGCGGGTATTGTCCTCATCTATTGGAAGGACGGGCCTTCCGGTGCGCGGGTCGCGGGTTGCATCGTAGGTGGTCTGATTGCTCATGGCATATCCTCCTGTGCAGGTGCGGCCCGGGTGAGCCGCACCCGGTTCAATTACTCAGCCGCCATCTGGGCTTTCGGATTGGCGGATGAATCAGCCAGGGCCGACAGGTCAACATCGGTCTGCTCTTCTTCTTCCAGGGTTTCGTTCAAAAGATCGGCGGCATCGCCATGGT
>JAEUMI010000283.1 GCA_016792825.1 Hyphomicrobiales bacterium | reverse complement strand
TGCAGCATTTGCAGCCCTTCAGAGTTCGGCGCTGGCGGCCGAAGAAGTGAATGTCTATTCTTATCGTCAGCCGGAACTGATCAACCCCCTGTTTGAACAATTCACTCGGGAAACCGGAATCGCGGTGAAAACGGTTTTTGCTGACAAAGGACTTGTCGAACGGATGGAGCAGGAAGGTACCTTAAGCCCGGCTGATCTGCTCATGAGCGCCGATGTCGGCAGACTGGTTATTGCCGCCGAAAAAGGATTGGCACAGCCGGTTGACCTGCCGGCGATTCTGGACAAGGTTCCGGCGGCCCTGCGCGACACCGGAAATCTGTGGTTTGGCCTCACCATGCGGGCCCGGGTGGTGTACGCGTCCAAGGACCGGGTGAGCCAGGACACCATCAGCTATGAAGAACTTGCTGATCCGAAGTGGAAAGGCAAAATCTGCCTTCGGCCTGGCAATCACCCTTACAATTTGGGCATGATCTCGGCGGTCATTGCCCACAAGGGCGAAGCCGCGGCCAAGGAATGGCTGACGAACCTGAAAGCAAATCTGGCGACCAAGCCAAGTGGCAACGACCGCGAACAAGCCAAGGCGGTGTTTGCCGGTGAATGCGATCTCGCCATTGCGAACACCTACTACATGGGGAAAATGATCACCAACGAGAAGGAAACCGAGCAAAAGGATTGGGCGAAAGCCACCCGCATCATGTTCCCCTCCTCGCCCGAGATCGGCACCCATGTGAATATTTCCGGCATGCTCCTGGCGAAGAATGCGCCGCACAGGGATAATGCCCTCAAGCTGATGACCTTCCTGGCCAGCGATGAGGCCCAGCAGCTTTATGCCAACGGAAACTACGAATACCCGGTAAATCCGGCTGTGCCCGCTTCAGAGATCGTCCAGAGCTGGGGCAAGTTCAAACCCGACACATTGAACGTTGCGGAGATTGCCAAGCTGGAAAAGACAGCTTCGAAGCTTGTTGACGAAGTCCAGTTCAACGACTGACCCCAGCAAAATGAAAAAGGTTCGCGTGCACAAAATCACGCGAACCTTTTTTTGCTTCCAGTCTTAGTGAAGTGTCAGCAGGTCACGAGCCTGGCGCTGGGCATGGGCCACATCAGCCGGGCTCATTTCACGTGAAATTTCGCAGCGGTATTGCTTTGCACTTTCGCTGCCTTTGAGAGCGGCCAGGTTGAACCACTTGTGGGCTTCCACAAGATTCATCGAGACATCGCGCCCGATGCAATATTTCATGCCGATTTCGAGCAGATCGTCGGCGGTTGCGGCGGCGAATGAAATTTCCGCTTCGTTCTTCATCATTTGACGTCCCATGATAGTCCCCATCACTTGTGTTGTTGCCAGCACTGAAATGTGTGGCGTTGATGGTGAGTCTGACTCCCGGGCGCCAATGCGGGGTTAAGCGGCAGGCTTAAGAAAACCCCAACGCAGCCGTGCGGCGGTTGGGCCAGCCAGCGGCAGAACTCAATGGATCCAGCGTTTTGGCCACTTGGAGAGAATTTGTTTACGACGATAAGTTCACCCGGGGTTTACCAGGATACCGATTACCGGAAGGCTGTGCAAAAATCCTATGGCACAGGAACAGCAAGTTTCATGTAAATCGGAAAATGATCCGAGCCTGCGCCATTGCCGATGCCTTCGCTTTCGAGCTGGCGAATGCCGGGGCTCACAAAGATGTGGTCAATGGCGACCTGCGGCATGCCGGTGCGGGCTGGCCAGGTGGGCAAGTTGGTCAGGCGAAGGAAATTGCCCTGGCTGGCGAAGGTCTGGGTCACACGCGAATAGGGCGTGGCGTTGAAGTCACCCATGACAATGCGGGGACCGGTTATGGCATCCAGTTCAGTGGCCAATGCCCGCATCTGTTCAAGCTGCGCCCGCGAGTGCGGAAAACGGGTGGTGTGCACACCATAGATCGACACGCCACCGAATTCA
>JAEUMI010000274.1 GCA_016792825.1 Hyphomicrobiales bacterium | reverse complement strand
GGACGCGATGCGGAACTGAAATCGGCGCGCGGCGAGGCTTTGCGCAGCCTGCTCTATCTCTTCGAGCGTGACGAAGCGGTCAAGTTGCTTTCCGCGGGGTAGCTTTCCGGCGCGGCAGCCTGGCGGCCAGCTTTATCTCGCTTTGCGGTGCAAGCGGCGCCTCGGGAAACACCAGGCCCATGGAGATCACAAGTTTCAGGGCATCTTCGACCGTTGTGTCGAGAACCAGAACATCGCCGACATCGCAGAAGAAGACGTAACCGCCGGTTGGGTTGGGCGTGGTCGAGACATAGGCGGCATACATCTTGCGGCCCTTTTCAAGTCCGATCATTTCGCCATCAATCTCGCGCGAGATGAAGGCGAGCGTCCATATGCCATGGCGCGGCCATTCAACAAGGCAGGCCTTCTGGAACGAGGTGCCCTTCTGCAGGAACAGGGTTTCGAAAATCTGCTTCGAGCCCTTGTAGATGGAGCGTACCACGGGGGTGCGGTGCAGCGCCTTGTCCCACAGTCCAATCAGGGTGCGGCCCACGAGATTGGCGGCCAGGGCACCAACCAGGGTTATGGCGATAAGGGCAAAGATCAAGCCGAATCCGGGAACCTTGAAGGGCAAGTAGGTGTCGGGATTATAGCTGGAAGGAATGTAAGGCTTGAGCCAGGCGTCGAAAATATCGATGAACCAGAGGGTGGCCCAGATGGTAATGGCGATGGGCGCGGTGATGGCCAGGCCGGTGAAGAAATAAGCCCTGAGTCGTCCCAGGAGGGGAACGCGAGCTACGGGGGATGCGGGTGATGTTTCGCCGTTTGAGCTTGCCATTGCCTGTTGTAAATCGCATGAACGGCGCGTGATATGCAAGGGTTAGACAGAAATTGGGTGTGCGGCGGTTAATTTACCTCGGTGTTGCCTGGCTGGGGCTCGGGATGGCGGTTGCAGGCGTCATTCTGCCCATCCTGCCGACAACGCCCATGCTGCTCGTGGCGGTTTGGGCCTTTGGCAAGTCATCCCCGGAACTTGCTGAGAAAATCCGCAACCACCGGGTCTTTGGCCCGCCGGTGCGGGACTGGCAGGATCACGGCGTGATTTCGACCTCAGCCAAACTGCTGGCCATCACCGTCATGACTCTCATGGGGGCATGGCTCTGGATTTTTGGAAATTTGCCGGTGTGGCTTACCCTGCTCATCAGCGCCGTCATGGTTGGCGCGGGCCTCTTTGTGGGAAGCCGCCCAGGCGCCGCAAGATAGCATTATTCTGCGGATGAATTGCCGTCCGCCGGATACTGGTCGGCCCACACCCGGGCGCGGGCTTCCGCTTCCAGCCGCTCGTCCTGCCGGGCGGCCGAAATGAGCTCGTTGTAGCGTTCAAATATCGAAGGGTGTTCCGATGGCTTAGTGGACTGCTGGGCGAGGATGTACCACATCAGGGCGCGGGTCCGGTCGCGCTGCACGAGCTTGCCATCCCAATAGAGATCACCGAGATAAGCTTCCGACAGGGCATGGCGCTTTCGGGCCGCAGCGATCAGCCATTTCAACCCCTGCTGCGGATTCTTCTTCACGCCCTGGCCCTTGATGTTCATCAGGCCGAGCGAATACTGCGCGCCGGGATGGCCGTAGGTGGAGGCTATTTTCAGGTAGCTGCGGGCGGCCACCTTGTGGTTCGCCTTGATGCCGGCATCGGCAATGCCGACGCGGTAATAGTCGGCGACACGCAGCTGGGCATCCACCATGATGCGCAGGCGGTTCTGGTCGCGCTCATCTGGATCATAGGCTTCCGCCACCCGGGCATAATAGGAAAATGCCATGGCATCATCGCGCGGCACACCGCGGCCGTTCCGGTAGATATGGCCGAGATACCAGTCGGCGACAATGTTGCCGTCCTCGGAGGCACGGCGGAAAAACTTGATGGCCCTATCGTAGTTTCCGTTGTTGTAGGCTTTCTTGGCCTTCTTCAGGTCATCAGTCCAGAACGGGAGGTCAAGATTGGGCAGGTTGAGCTTCGGTGCAGCGGGCCTGTAAGAGAAAAAGCCGGCTCCCTCTTCGACCTCTTGCGCGCGGGCAGCAGGCGCCAGAGCAAGCAGCAGCACGGCCAGAAGTGCAATTACTGCATTTCTGACCGGCCGTGAAGCCGCCTTCACAAGCGCGCTAAATGTCGGCGTAGCAAACACCTTCAGCACTTCCTCCGGGATGGGTGACGGCACCTGACACAGCGGGGCCTACCTGTTGGGCATATTTCCACAAAGCGCCGGAACCATAGCCGTGGTCCTTGGGCTTCCAGCTTTTCCTGCGGGCGGCGAATTCGGCATCGCTCACATTGCATGAGAGGGTGCCTTCGATGGCATCAAGGGTAACCAGATCGCCATCCTTCAGAAGGGCGATGGGCCCGCCCAACTGCGCTTCGGGGCCGACATGGCCGACGCAGAAGCCGCGGGTAGCACCGGAGAAACGGCCATCGGTGATGAGAGCCATTTTCTCGCCCATGCCCTGGCCGTAAAGCGCTGCGGTGGTGGACAGCATTTCGCGCATGCCGGGACCGCCACGGGGGCCTTCGTAGCGGATGACGAGAACTTCGCCTTCCTTGTATTTCTTGTGGGTGACGGCTTCGAAGCAGAGCTCCTCGGAGTCAAAGCAACGGGCGGGACCGGTGAAGGTCAGGTGCTTCATTCCGGCCACCTTCACGATGGCGCCCTCGGGAGCGAGATTGCCGCGCAGGCCGACAACACCACCGGTTTTGGTGATGGGCTTGTTGGCGGGATAAACCACGTCCTGGTCCGGGTTCCATTTCACCGAGGCCATGTTTTCGGCAATGGTGCGGCCGGTGACCGTCAGGCAATCACCATGGAGGAAGCCATAGTCAAGCAGGGTTTTCATCAGCAGCGGAATGCCGCCGGCCTCGAACATGTCCTTGGCCACATATTTGCCGCCGGGCTTGAGATCGGCGATGTAGGGCGTCTTCTTGAAGATTTCAGCGACGTCAAAGAGATCAAACTTGATGCCGCATTCATGGGCAATGGCCGGCAGGTGAAGTGCCGCATTGGTGGAGCCACCGGAGGCGGCCACAACCGTTGCGGCATTTTCAAGCGCCTTCAAGGTGACGATGTCGCGCGGACGGATATTGCGGGCGATCAGTTCCATCACCTTTTCACCGGAAGTGAAGCAGAAAGTATCGCGGATTTCGTAAGGGGCTGGAGCTCCGCAGGAATATGGCAAGGCAAGGCCGATGGCTTCCGCCACGGTTGCCATGGTGTTGGCGGTGAACTGGGCCCCGCAGGAGCCCGCTGACGGGCATGCGACCTGTTCCAGGGTGTGGAGGTCGGCATCGGACATATCGCCGACACTGTGCTTGCCAACGGCTTCAAACACGTCCTGCACGGTGACGGGACGGCCCTTGAAGGTGCCGGGCAAGATCGATCCGCCATAGATGAATATGGAGGGCACATTGAGGCGCACCATGGCCATCATCATGCCGGGCAGCGACTTGTCGCAACCGGCAAGGCCCACGAGCGCGTCATAGCAATGGCCGCGCATGGTGAGTTCGACCGAGTCGGCGATGCATTCGCGCGAAACGAGCGAGGCCTTCATGCCCTGATGGCCCATGGCGATGCCGTCAGTGACCGTGATAGTGCAGAATTCGCGGGGGGTGCCGCTGGCAGCGGCGACGCCGCGCTTGACCGACTGGGCCTGGCGCATCAGCGAAATGTTGCAGGGAGCCGCTTCATTCCAGCAGCTGGCGACGCCCACGAGGGGCTGGCTGATCTGCTGCTCATTGAGGCCCATGGCATAAAGATAGGAGCGGTGCGGGGCGCGCTGCGGTCCAACGGTTACATGGCGGCTCGGGAGCCTGGATTTTGAAATGACGGTGGCGTCCATAATTATTTCCTGTGTCAGCGTTTTTGCTTTTTTCTTGTTAACGGCAGCACAGCTTTCAGTCCTTCCTTCTCAAACAAACGGCGGCCCCGCTCCTTGATCACCCGTTGCATGGCGATCAAGAGCAACCCCGCCCAATATTTCCCAGAAGCCCCGTAAGCTCTGATTCCACAGGTCTCAGCTCCCGTGGATAAGTTCACGCTAAGGGGCAATTTGGGCGGATGAAAGGTTCATTGTGGAGCAAAAATGCGGCGGCAGCACAATTCGGAGGTCTGTGGCATTTCAGCAACAAAAAGGTTAATACCCTTTATTTTTGGCCCTAAAACAGCTGTTTTCGACGGTGCACGGCCGTGGCAGATTGGCCACTATGGCAAATTCTCTCGCAACCACGGGGGAACATAATTGCCTTGAAGACGTATCAACGGCGACTCGCCGACGGGTTAACGCCAGGGTGCCGATCGACGTCACTTGAGACCGCCTGAGCAGCTATTTGGTCATGTCCAGGACGCGCTCTTCATGGGCCACGAACCATTCCACCATTTCGGTCCAGATTGCTTCCGCCAGGGCGGGATCAAGATGATGCGCGCGGGCGAGAACCCGGGCCCGGTCAATGACATAATCGACACGGGCGGGAACACGGGCCGGAATGCCCTCGGCATGTTTCACGATGACAATCGCTTCAACCAGGCGCTGGCGCTCGGCAAGGAGCTTGATGAGCCGTTCATCAACCACGTCGATTTCCTGGCGGAGGTTTACAATACTTGCTTTTTTTGCTGCTGAATTCATGGCTTTCACATTCGGTCGGATCGGGGGTTACATGAATGTGTCGAAGCGCCGCGTCAACGGGCCGGAGCCAATTTCCGGCGCGGTTCGGGCACGACGACCCAAGGCCTGTTTCCACTCGAGCCCCGGGCGGTCGTGATGGCCGCGGTGCCACCCTCAATGGCGATTGCGTGGGAGCCCATGCGCCAGACATCAAAGCGGTCGATGCGCATCGGCACGGACTTGCAGGCTCCGCGCAGGGGATAGGCGGCAATGATGATGTCGAGGCCCGCACAGGTGGGCTGCACCCCTTCCCCATCGCGGAAATAGGCGATCACCTTGCCTTTTATCTCACTGCGGCAGGCGCGGGCTTCGCAGGTCCAGCCGGGCCGGGCCACCGCCTGCTTGAAGGTGACTTCCTCGCCATTGGCCTGCAGCCATTTTTCGGCGGCAAAGCGGCCCTGGCGCTGGCTGGCAAACACCAGTTCTCCGCTGCCATTTCTGAAGGCGGCATTGGCTGCCGTGCGTTCAATCAGGAGGTCGGGAAAGCTGTTGAACGGGGCCAGAACAAGGCCACACAGCAAAAGGCCAAAGCCTGCATATTTGGCCTGCCTGCTGGCCAAACACAGTATTGAACTTCCGAAGGCCAGGGCAATGGCACTGACCAGCGGCACCTGGGGAATGACGCGCTGGGCGCCGGGCAAAGCCGCAACATGATCGGAAATGCTGAGGACCGTTTCCAATCCCTTTCCCAGAACGGCCAGCGGCCAAGCTTCGAGACCCAACGGCATCAGCACAACGCTCAGCACCGCAAAGGGCATTACGAAGAGGCCGACCACGGGAAACGCCAGGCCATTGGCCAGAACGCCGTAGGGCGCCAGTCTGCCGAAATGATAGGCGGCGGGAATGGAGGAGAAGCTGCCGGCGATCAAGGTGGTGAGGATTGCGGCCAGAACGATCTGGTAGAGCTTGCGCGCATAGTAAATTTTCCTGCTTTCAATCCGGTATTCCTGCTCCGGTTTGGGCCGGTTCCAGTATTCAAAAAAAGCCGCAAGGCCCATGACCGCCATGAAGGACATCTGGAAACTTGCCTGAATGGCCGACTCCGGCTGCAGGATGAGAATGAGCAAGGCGGCGAGCGCCAGGTTGCGAAGCGAAATGGCGGGCCTGTCCACGATGACTGCCAGGAAGACAACGGCGAGCATGATGTAAGAGCGCTGGGTTGCGGTCCCGGAACCGGCCAGCAACATATAGGCAAAGCCAAAGACAAGGGCTGCCGCTGCCGCCCACTTCTTGATGGGCCAGTGCTGGGCAATCGACGGGGACAGCGCCAACAGGGCTCTGACAAGCCAGAACACGCCACCTGCGGCCAATGACATGTGCAGACCTGAAATAGAAAGAATGTGGAAGAGCCCGGATATCTGGAGGCTCTTGTTTACCTCCTTAGGGATTGAGGCCCGCTCGCCGGTAATCAGGGCCTCGGCAAAAGCCGCAAGGGTTCCCTGCAGGTGCTGACGAATGCGGCTACCGATGTCCTGACGCAAATTGTGCAAGGTGCCTGAGAGCCACAAGGAGGCGGATCTTGTATTGCCAAGTGTATCTATTTTCGAGGTCATGCGGCCGGTGCCGCCGATCCCTTCAAAATATTGCTGCCTGCCGTAGTCGAAGCCCCCGGGCATGGTCGGCGAAGCGTTAGGCGCAAGCCTGGCCTTGAAAGCGATCCTGTCGCCAATAGCCGGTTCGCCATTCTTGCGTGAGTTCGAGAGGCGCAGTCGGCGCGGCAGTTGCGCGGTGGTCATCCCTTCGATTTTGTCGGGCTCGAGGATGATCGTGGCGCGCCGTTCGGAAGCGCGCTCCACATCATGCACAACGCCACTCACGACAATTTCGCCAGTGGCTGCTTTGAGCAAAGGGGTTGCAACCATCTCGGTGCGGAATTTCGCCAGAACGAAGCCGCTGAGCAAGATGGCCAGAAGGACCATTCCCATGCGGCCGCGGGCTTTCCAGAACATCAGAACGGCCGTGATCAGAAAAAAGCCGGTGACCGGCAGTGCCGGTTCCTGCGGCAGGGCAAAATAGGCCCAGATGCCAAAAGTGAGGGCCACCGGAGCCCAGAGAACCGTGGCACCGAGCTGCGCTTCCCAGAGTTCCTGCAGCTTGCCCGCCACTCCTGCGCCCTCTTACGCGGCCCAAATGCTTGTGCTATTTGCCTTCGTCCAAGCCTTCGGGCAGCATCCCCGCCACCAGCCTACAAGGAAAACGGTGTTCATGTCATCGCCCGTCGTTACCCGCTTTGCCCCCTCGCCCACCGGTTACCTTCATATCGGCGGGGCGCGCACCGCCCTCTTCAACTGGGCTTATGCGAAACACGTGGGCGGCAAGATGCTGTTGCGCATCGAGGACACAGACCGCGAGCGCTCAACCGACGCAGCCATCGACGCCATCATCTCGGGCATGACGTGGCTGGGTTTGACCTGGGATGGTGACGTGGTCTCGCAGCATGCCCGCGCTGTGCGGCACCGGGAAGTGGCCGAGCAGCTGCTGGCCGCGGGCCATGCCTATCATTGTTATTGCAGCCCGCAAGAACTAGACGCTATGCGCGCCAAGGCCGAAGCCGAGAAGCGGCCGATCCGCTATGACGGCACCTGGCGGAACCGCGACCCGAAAGACGCTCCTGCCGGGGTAAAGCCGGTCATCAGATTCAAGTCACCGCAGGAGGGCGAAACCGTCATCACCGACAAGGCCCAGGGCCGTGTGGTGTTCGCCAACCGGGATCTTGATGACCTCATCATCCTGCGCTCCGACGGCAACCCCACCTATAATCTTTCGGTAGTCGTTGACGACCATGACATGGGGGTGACCCATATCATCCGCGGGGTTGACCATCTCACCAATGCGGCACGGCAAACACAAATCTATCTGGCCATGGGCTGGACCGTGCCGGACATGACGCATGTGCCGCTCATCCATGGGCCAGACGGCGCAAAGCTTTCGAAGCGCCATGGGGCCTTGGGGGTCGAGGCTTATCGCACCTTGGGCTATCTGCCCGCGGCCCTGCGCAATTATCTGGCGCGGCTGGGCTGGAGCCATGGCGACGAGGAGATTTTTTCCACTGAGCAACTGGTTGAATGGTTTGATCTGGGCAATATCGGCAAATCCCCGGCGCGGTTTGATTTCGCCAAGCTTGAGAACCTGAATGGCCATTACATCCGGCACCTGGACGATGCCTCACTGGTGGAAGCGTTGATTGCTTTTCTTCCCTATGCCGAGGGCGGCAGTGTAATGCTGACACAGCTTGACGCCAAGAGGCGCAGCCAGCTGCAAAAGGCCATGGCTGGCCTGAAAGAACGGGCCAAGACGCTGGTCGAGCTCAAGGCCGGCGCGGCGTTCCTGTTTGCGCCGCGGCCGCTGGCGCTGGATGAGAAGGCCAAACAGATCATCGCTGATGGCGGCAAGAACGCCCTGCGGGAGTTGGTTACGGTTCTGGAGGCGTGTGCAGACTGGTCCGCTCCGGCGCTTGAAGCTGCAGTCAAGAGCCATGCGGAAGCCAGCGGCACTAAACTCGGAAAACTGGCGCAGCCCCTGCGTGCCGCCCTTACGGGCACGTCCACCTCACCGCCGATATTTGATGTGCTGGAGGTTCTGGGGCGGGGGGAAGCCATGGCGCGGATCTCCGATCTGTTGAATTGACCTTTTTGCTGCGCTGCAATAAGCTCTTGTAGTATAAATTGAGAGGTCCTTGATGTCTGACGCAGAACCTTTGGCAAAACTCACTTTCAAGGGAAAAACCCATGATTTGCCGGTGATCAAGGGGGCTCTTGGGCCCGATGTTATCAACATCAGCAAACTCTACGCGGATGGGAAAGTCTTCACCTTCGATCCCGGCTTCACCTCGACGGCGGCCTGCGAATCCAAGATCACCTATATTGACGGCGATGAAGGGGTCTTGCTGCACCGCGGCTATCCGATCGACCAACTCGCCGAGAACGGCGACTTCATCGAAACCTGCTACCTGCTCTATTACGGTGAGTTGCCGAACCAGGCCCAGCGCCGGTCATTCGAGCACGCCATTACCCACCACACGATGATCCACGAACAGATGGCCAGGTTTTTTCAGGGCTTCCGGCGTGATGCCCATCCCATGGCGGTCATGGTCGCGGTGGTCGGCGCAATGTCGGCTTTCTACCACGATTCAACCGACATCGACGATCCACGGCAGCGCGAGATTGCTTCGCACCGGATGATAGCCAAGCTGCCCACGATCGCAGCCATGGCCTATAAGTATCACATCGGGCAGCCCTTCGTTTATCCGCGCAATGAATTGTCCTACGCTGCAAATTTCCTGCACATGTGCTTTGCGGTGCCGTGCGAGGAATACAAGGTGAACCCCATTCTGGCACGGGCCATGGACCGCATTTTCATCCTTCATGCGGACCATGAGCAGAACGCCTCGACCTCAACGGTGCGGCTGGCGGGCTCATCAGGAGCAAATCCCTTCGCCTGCATTGCAGCCGGCATCGCCTGTCTCTGGGGCCCGGCGCATGGCGGAGCCAATGAGGCGGCTCTCAAGATGCTGGGAGAAATCGGCACGGTGGACAAGATTCCGGCCTTCATTGAAAAGGTGAAGGACAAGAACTCACATGTCCGGCTCATGGGCTTCGGCCACCGGGTTTACAAGAATTACGACCCCCGCGCGAAGATCATGCAGCAAACCGCCCACGAGGTCCTCGCCGAGCTTGGCATCAAGGACGATCCGCTGCTTGACGTGGCGCGCGAGCTGGAGCGGGTGGCGCTCAGCGACAAGTATTTTGTTGACCGCAAGCTCTATCCCAATGTGGATTTTTATTCGGGCATTACCTTGCGGGCCCTTGGCTTTCCGACTTCGATGTTCACGGTTCTTTTTGCGCTGGCCCGCACGGTGGGATGGATTTCCCAGTGGAAGGAAATGATCGAGGATCCGAGCCAGCGTATTGGCCGGCCGCGCCAGCTCTATAATGGGCCGCAGAAGCGCGACTACGTTCCGATCAGCAAGCGCGGTAAATAGTAAGTAGTTGGCGCGAATTCTTGCCACCGGGGTGATCCCACCCGAGTGGAAAGCGCGCTAGCGCTCATTCATCAGCATGGCGCCGATTTCGGCCTCGGCGACCTTCTTGCCATCGACATGGGCTTCGGCCCAGTATTTCCATACGGGGGCGCGCTTGTTTGAAAGCTTGACGTGGAAGTGGACGACGTCACCCGGCAGCACAGGCTTGCGGAAGCGGGCCTTGTCGATAGACATGAAGAAGACCAGTTTGCCCGCATGGGCATCGCCCAGATGATTTAATACCAGGGCGCCCGCGGCCTGGGCCATGGCCTCAACCAGCAACACGCCAGGCATTACCGGCTTGCCCGGAAAATGACCCTGGAAGAAGGGCTCGTTGATGGTGACGTTCTTGATCGCGGTGCCTGACTCCTCGCCATCCATGTCAATCATCCTGTCTATGAGCAGGAAGGGATAGCGGTGCGGCAGCAGCTTCATGATGCGGGCTATGTCGGCGCTCATCAGGGTTTTTGCCGGTGTCTCTTCAGCCATGCTGCCATTCCCATAAAGATTCGGACGGCCTTTGGAGCCGTCCGATTGACTTTAGCATCGTAAATCCAAAGGTCTAGAAGCGCGTTCCGATGGAGAAGCGGAAGTATTCGGCCTGATCATACTTGGCTTTCAAGATTGGATATGCCAGTTCAAAACGCAGCGGACCGAAGGGCGACTGCCAGATGAGGCCGGCACCCACGGAAGCGCGGAA
>JAEUMI010000249.1 GCA_016792825.1 Hyphomicrobiales bacterium | reverse complement strand
ACGGCATCTCAATTGAGATATTACAGAAGGGCGAAGGTTATCTGCCGGTCGCCGAACCCTGGAAAAGCATGCCAAATACTGGCAGCTGGTGAGTCAGGCCGAAGGCTTCCAAATTCCGGTCACGGCATAAGCCTCGTCCATCCCGGGCCAGGGCGGCATGGTGACGCCAACCGCCTCGAGCGGTTCATCGCCATCACAGCGGAACTGGAAGTGGCAGCCCAAGGGAATTGAAATGGAGACGCCGGGGTGGACATCAATTGTCTCCTCGGCGTTTTCGGTCTTGCGCCACAGACGGCCCTGCCCGCTGGTGAAGAACCAGACTTCTTCGACGGTGCGATGAGCAATGGCGGTAGAGACCTTGCCCGGCGGTAATTCGAAATGCGCCATGGAGCCACGCGGGGTTGCAGCCAGCATGCGAACTTCCGAACCATCGGGCGCAATGGCATCAGGATTGACGGCAAGCTGGCGGGTAACGAAATCATGTGTCATAGCGGTTTCACGCTGAGCCAGCTTGTTCGGGATCATTGCTGTTCAAGCTGCAGACACGGATCTGCCATTCTCCGGCAAGACGCTCAAAAATCATAAGCGATGTGCCATCCCCAGTGACGTGGCCTTCAGAAAAACTGGCCAGGCACCACGCCATGCCGCCTGAACTGCCGGCATGAATGACATTGAGTTGCTTGCCGTTGCCTCCGTCCTGGGTCCAGTCTTTGTGGAGCTCCTCAATTGTGGTGCGGCCGCGCGCCGGAGGCGCATAGGGGGAGTAAAGTTCCCCATTCGGGGCGAACATTGCCGCACAAGCCTTGGCATCACCTGCTTGATAAGCTGCAGCATAGATATTCAAGAGGTTTTGCAAGTCTTCGCGGATCGGCATGGCATGTCTCCTGGCTCGATTAGTTCTAGGGCTAATTTATCCTATCTGCCAGTACGGTAGCGGCGTTCCATGCTCCAAACAGAGACTGATTGAATTGCTTTGAAAGCGCTATACTGCCGCTGGAAAAGCATGGGTGTTAAAGGAGGCGGAAATTGGAAATCAAACGCAGCGGTTCACAGCCTTCCGGCAAAGGGCCGGCGGAGTATTTCACCGGTACAGTACGCATCGACCCTATTATCAACGCGCCAGACCCGGCCCGCGTGGCTGGCGCCAGCGTCACCTTCGAGCCCGGGGCACGCACGGCGTGGCACACCCACCCGCTTGGGCAAACATTGATCGTTACCGCGGGCTTCGGCTGGGCCCAGCGTGAGGGTGGCCCAATCGAAGACATTCGCCCAGGTGACGTGATCTGGTTTTCACCAGGCGAAAAGCACTGGCACGGGGCCACGCCGACCACAGCCATGACCCATATCGCGATTCAGGAAAAGCTCAACGGTTCTCCAGTCGACTGGCTTGAGCATGTGCGTGACGAACAGTATCGAAAGTGAAACTTATGAGATCCAAAGGCATAAAGTCGGAAGCGGCTCGCCAATCCTGCGGAACTGTTTTGTTGCCATATTTTGCGGTATAGTCGGGCGCTTGCAACAATTCACGAAAGAGAGGACAAAATGGCCGAAGCTAAGAACAACAAGAACACCATAATTGCCGTGGTCGCCGTGGTCATCGTGCTGGCCATAATCGGATGG
>JAEUMI010000200.1 GCA_016792825.1 Hyphomicrobiales bacterium | reverse complement strand
GGGCTGCGCGCGCCGAAGAAGAGAAATGACCAGAGGCAATTCAAGGCAAGCTGGACAAAGAACAGAACGAGTGCCGGGCGAAGGTGGGAGCCACGGGGCGTTTCTTTCCAGACAAGCCAGGCGGCCACCGCCATCATCACGTAGAGGGTGGTCCACACGGGTGCAAAAACCCAGGCGGGTGGATTCCACGCCGGCTTGTTGAGGGTCGGGTACCATTCAATCACCGACTGGGACGTGACCCAGCCACCAAGTGCTCCCGTCAGCAAGCAAATGGCGATGAAGCCTGCGAGGCCGATCCATTTTCTGTTGCGATCCATCACGTCATTCCCGCCGAGCCGCCCAATGACCCGAGGAAAAGCAGCGTGCCGAGAGCGGCGATCACAACGCCGCCGCCGAGGCGGAGGCCGAAGGCGAGCCAGCCCAGCGCCCGGCCATCGGCAGAGGCCAGGCGCAGGGCGAGCTTCCTGGAATAGACGGCGATGGCGGCGATAAGCGAAACGGTCAGAAAGGTGCCAATGCCCATGACCAGGGTCGAAGCCACGCCCGCCCAGTAAATTCCCAGGGCATTGGCGAGGATCAGCACCAGAATAGCGCCGGTGCAGGGCCTGATGCCGACGGCAAAGGCCAGCGAGAAAGCCTTGGTGAGGGACCATTCACCGCGCACCTGTTTGGCTTCCGCCACATGGGCATGGCCGCAATGTTCGTCGTGGACATGGTCATGGTGGTGATGTTCATGATGGTCGTGGCCGTGATGGGCGTGCCCATGGTGCTCATGATGTGCCTTGGGGCGAAGCGCGGTCCAGATCAAGTAAAGGCCCATGGCGCCGATCATGGCGTAGCTGGCGCTTTCGAGGACGCCTGCCACATCGCGTGCCGCACTGCTGGCGCTTGCCACCACGAGAAACAAAACGCTCACCAGCAAAATGGCAACGAAGGCCTGAATGATGGAACTGAGGAAGGCGATGACAATGCCGCGCTTCAATTCATTTTCCGTGGCGAGCAGCCAGGCGGAAATCACCGTCTTGCCATGGCCGGGGCCGGCGGCGTGAAATATGCCGTAACCGAAGCTCAACAGCATGAGGGTCCAGGCAGCCGTGTAGGGGCTCTCAGTCCTGATCTGCCGGAGGGTGCCCGACATGGAGCCATAATAGGCCTGCTGCTTCTCGCGCACCCAGAGCACGGGATCTTCCCAGAACGACACCATGATGGGCGAGCCGTCGGCATTGCGCGGCTGGACAAGAAGTTTCTTCTTGTCGATCTTGATTTCGCTTGAGGGTTCGCCTGCGGTTTGCGCCATGGCCGGGGCTGCAAAGACTCCCGCGAGAATAAAAACCATAAGCAACGCGCGCAGCAGACGCATCATGATTTGCATGCGATGGACACGGCCTGGGCAAACATGGCGCCGAAGTCTTCCGGATTTTCCGGCTTCCAGTCCGCACCCTTGGTGGAGAGCATGGTGCGGGTCTGGTCCAGTTCCGCATCGGTGGGCACGGGCTTCACCACCAGCTTGCAGGCTTCCGGCATATTGCCCACCACATCGACGGGATCATCCCCGGCATAGTCGATGGCGATGAAGAATTCCGGGTCGTAAACCTTGAGCACGAATTCCTGGGTCCTGGGATCCACGGGCTTTTCCAGCGGAACCTGCAGATGAAGCGTCAGCTTGCTGTTGCTCCAGATCTGCCCAAAGTCGGTGACCGGGCCGATTTTCTGCTGCTCGCCATTGGCGCGCATGACGGTGAAATATTCATAGTCCTTGAGCGACTCGATATTCTCCTTGGTAAGCGGCGCCAGTTCGCTCTGGCTGTAAAGGCCGTCGCCATCCACATCGAGGCCATCGAGGGCCATCTGGGTATAGGCGTCGTCAAAGGTCCATTCCAGGTTGACGCCCTTGATCAGGCCGTCCTCGGTGAACACCACATCGGACTGCATCTCGATCCAGACATGGGGGTGGGCCCGGGCCTCGGTCCCTGCGAAACCGGCCATCATTGCAGCCATGACAAGATAAAGGTTGCGGCGCGCCGCCATCCGTGAAAACTCCGCTCCAAGGCCCGCATAGTGAACGTATGCGGCAAAAAAGTGAAATTAAGTTTTGGCAACATCATGAATCGGGTGGGCGGCGGAATGTCCCACGGGCATGGTCGGTTGCGCAACGGAAATGGGAAGATATGGCATTGCAAAAGACCATGGGGGCCAGGGAATGGGCCCTGCTGCTCATCCTTTCGGTGCTGTGGGGCGGGTCGTTCTTCTTCATCGGGGTCGCCGTCAAGGAACTGCCGCCGCTCACCATCATGATGCTGCGGGTGGGTCTGGCCGCCCTGACCCTGCATGTGGTCATCCGCGCCATGGGGCAATGGATGCCGCGCGACCCCCGGATATGGCTGGCCTTTGCCGGCATGGGGCTTCTCAACAATGCCATTCCGCAGACGCTCATTGTCTGGGGGCAGACGCAGATCCCCAGCGGGCTGGCCTCGATCCTGAGCGCCACCACGCCGCTGTTCGGCGTTCTCGTGGCGCATTTCTTCACGACAGACGAACGCATGACGGGCAAGAAGCTGGCGGGGGTCATCGTCGGATTTGTGGGCGCCGCGGTCATGGTGGGCCCTGCGGCGCTGCAGGGGCTCGGGACCAATGTGTGGGCGCAAATGGCCATTCTCCTTGCGTCAGCCTTTTATGGAATCTCGGGCGTCTATGGGCGGCGCTTCAAGCAGATGGGGGTGACACCCATGATGACGGCCACGGGGCAGTTGACGGCTTCAACCCTGATGCTCACGCCCGTTGCCCTGATCGTGGACCAGTCCTGGACGCTTACCCATCCCAGCCTTGCGGCGTGGGCCGCCATTGCCGGGCTTGCCATTCTTTCAACGGCGCTGGCCTATCTCATCTTCTTCCGCATCCTTGCCTCGTCGGGAGCCACCAACCTGCTGCTGGTCACTTTCCTGATCCCGGTCAGTGCGGTGCTGCTTGGCTTCCTGTTTCTCGGCGAGCAGCTGGCGCCCCGGCATTTCGCCGGCATGGGGCTTATCGCGCTGGGCCTGGCGGCCATCGACGGGCGGCTGCTGGCGTTCCGCAGGACCCCTTAATCTGAAAGTTGCGAACCGCAGCTTTGCAAGGCGAGACGGACATTCAGTTCGACTCCTCGAGAGTCCGCTCCGAATCCTTGGCCGACATCGTTCACCCCGCGGCCCAGATTGCTCCGAACTTTGGAATGAGGTACTAGGTCCAGGCAGGAGGTTCATTGAGTGGGTTTGTCTCCAGAAATCGAACGTGCCCTGGACATGTGTTACGATGCCATTGCTGCGCCGCAACTTTGGATGGGGGCATTGGATAATTTGGCGCATTCGATGGGCGCACATGCCTGTCAAATCCTGCCGCATGTCATCTCACAACGTTCCATTGGCGAGGTACGCTCCACCGGTGCCTGGAGGATAGAGGAGCTTTGGCTCAGGAACCAGGATTGGGCGACGGATGTTTATGTGGCCCGGGGAGAACCTTATGTCCAGCAGGGCTACCGTGCGGTCATCCAATCGCAGCTCTTCAGCGACGAGGAAATCAGGCATTCGCGCTTTCATCAGGAAATCACCAGGCCAGTCGGGTGCCTGCACTGGGCGTGCGGAATATTTCAGGTTGAAGACCGGGTCTGGTGCCTCCCCTTCTATCGCGGCAATGAACCTTTCGCCGCCGATGTCTTGCAGCCCATTGCGGAAGTTGCCGGACGCATGGCGCACATCGTTGGTTTGGCGGAAAAAATCTCGCGGGCTGGCGTGGAGAACGAAGTTTTCACGCTCGACAGAGCCGGATGTGCGGCAATGCTCATTGACAAGTCTGGACGCGTCACGCGCGTGAACAGTCGCGCCGAGGATCTGTTCTGCAAGGATTTCGGAGTTCGAAACGGAAGGCCTTGGGCGGCCGCAAATGCCAGCCTGGAGCGGCTTGACCGCTTTATGGCGGAAATAGAACTGGCACGATCCACTGCGGGGCCGCTTCCAGCCCCTGTGATCATTGCGCGCAACAACACGCCCTGGCTGCTCATTGAGGCAATGCCGGTGACTTCCGCATCGAACGATATTTTTGAAGGCTGCCGCGCCCTTCTCGTCGTGAGCGACCTGAGCCGGGCTTGCATCGCTGACGCCGCCGTGCTCAGCTTGGTGTTCGGGCTTACCAGCGCCGAAGCGCGCCTGGCCGCCGCTATCTGCGAGGGCCAAGATCTCAATGCGGCATCCGTTTCCTTCGGGGTGAGCCGCGAAACACTGCGCAGCCAACTGAAGACTGTGTTTGCCAAGACCGGTTCGCGGCGACAGGCAGAACTTGTGGCGCGCGCCGCCCAAATCAGAAACATCACCCAGCATTGATTGTCACACCCGTTTGGGGGATGCGGGATTTCCCAAAATGGCGGACTTTTCCCCAAGCCTAAGCGGGCATCGATAGAGGGGAGGTTGCATGTCTACGTTAGCACGCCGCCAATTCATTATTAATGGGAGCGCGGCTCTCGCCGCCCCAGCCGTTTTCAAGTCATGCTTCGTCCAAGCCTGGAACTTGCGAGCAGCAATGAGAAGCAGCAGCCTCACCCCCACGGTGCGGGTTTGGGGCGGGCGTATCATGTCGAAGTCGCGTGCAGTGAAGTTTGCCTTGGCTTTTGGATTTGTGTCAGTCACATTTGCCGGGTCGGCCCTGGCTGAAGGCGATATCGTGGCAGGGGAGAAACTCTTTCTCAGAAAGTGCTTTGGCTGCCATGTGGTACCTGCCGGAGCCGTTGCGAAGGGGCCAAGTCTGCGAGGTGTCGTCGGCCGCCCTGTGGCCAGTGTGGAAGGCTTTGCTTTCTCCGATGGATTGAAGGCTTTTGGGGCCACGGGAGCCGTCTGGGACGAGGCTACGCTTGACAAGTTTCTTGCAGATATCATTGGCTTTGTAAGGGGCATGAGGATGACAATGATGCCTATCAGCCGGGACACCGACCGGGCGGACCTGATCGCATATCTCAAATCCAATAAGTAACAGTATTGGCCTGTTCCGATTTTCAAGAAAAAGCCCCTGGCTGACGAATTCATTTTGTCGTCACTGTCACCAGAGATGTCACTGGCTTGCCATCCACGAGGATAGGGTTGTGATCGTCGCCGGTGAGGATAATCCCTCTGACATGGCCGCCGATGAGATCGGGCACGCCTCACATTGCCCCGCGCATGGAGCGGTGGTAGTGAGACTTGGGCAGGAGGTACTTTCCGTGAATTTGTCTCCCCAGACCGAGCGCGCCATGGAGTTGTGCTACGATTCAATCTCAGCGCCGCAGCTGTGGTCAGGTGCGCTGGATAATTTGGCTCATTCCCTGGGCGCCGCGGCCTGCGTGATACAGCCGCACGAACTCTCGGAGCGTCCATTCGGCCAGGTCCGCTCCAGCCATGCCTGGAGAATACGCGAGCGTTGGCTGAAGAACCTCGATTGGGTGAGGCCCGTTTACGAGCCACGGGGCGATCACTTGGTCCGTCAGGGCTACCGCGCAGTCCTTCAATCGCAACTGTTCTCTGACGAGGAGATAAGGCATTCGCGGTTTCACCAGGAAATCACCGGGCCCGTCGGATGCCTGCACTGGGCGTGCGGCATATTCCAGGTTGAAGACCGGATATGGTGTTTGCCTTTTTTTCGCGGCAGTGAGCCATTTGACCGGGATATACTGGAGCCCATTGCGGAAATTGCGGGGCGGATGGCGCGGATCGTCAGCATCGCTGAGAAGGTCGCGCGGGCCGGCGCGGAGAATGAAGTCACGACGCTGGAGAGTGCCGGATGTGCGGCATTGCTTATTGACAAGCATGGCCGCGCGGTGCGGGCGAACCGCCGCGCTGAAGAGTTGTTCTGCAGCGAATTCGGCATCCGGAACGGACGGCTTTGGACAGCCACGACTTCAAGCATGGCGAGGCTGGAACGTTTTCTGCGGGATATAGAGATGGCAAAATCCATCGGTAACCCGTTGCCCGCGCCAATGGTCATTGCACGACGCGGCGCGCCCTGGTTGTTGATTGAAGCCATGCCTGTCACGACTGCGGGAAATGATCTCTTTGAAGGCTGCCTGGCCATTCTCATGGTGAGCGATCTCGCCCACCCATCAATCACTGACAAGGCATTGCTCAGCATCGTTTTTGGCCTTACAAACGCCGAAGCGCGCCTGGCCGCTGCAATCTGCCAGGGCCAAGACCTCAACACGGTCGCAAGC
>JAEUMI010000124.1 GCA_016792825.1 Hyphomicrobiales bacterium | reverse complement strand
GTCCCAGATGTACGCGGGAACTGGAGTTGGGTAATCGTGCAAAAGCTCGGCTTAAAGCGATTGTTGCAGCCGGAAATTTGACCCTTAAACGTATTCCATGTTCCTGTGCGCCGGGAACTGAAGGAACCGAAGCCTGCAATTTTGGCCGTAGCTGCGGTATCCTGCTCGCCAATGGCCGTGATGTTGGGCAGACACTCATTTCAGAGGGTTTAGCCGTGCGCTTTGTGTGTGGTCTGACACGCTGTCCGCCGACGCCACGGCCTTGGTGTACTTAGCCGCCATCGCGTCAAGGTTCGGCAGTCAATCGGACAGAGGCTACATACCGGCTGCTTTACAGTCGCTCGCCAGTGCCTTCTCCAAGTTTGCCAACTGTTTGCGATATCCAGAAATTGTGCTTTTGGCAACATCCGAATAGAGCGAGCAACCTGTGAAACGCTTCATGCTCTTTATGGCTGCTATAAAATAGGGGCGACCTTGCTCACGTCCCATTCGGCAGAGCGCCGCGGAGTCACCTTGGATGGCATTGTATTGCTCAATTATCACGCCAAAATCATCTCCTTGATTCTCCAACACACTCACTATGTCATCACAGGTTATGGCGTGTGCTTTTGGAGCTATCAGAAAGAACGTTGCAAAAACTACCAATCCCAGTCGCTTCATTTCCCCCCCAATGCCAGAATTAAAATGAGCAGATTAACGCGTTCAAAGCAATCCACTCATGTAAAAAACTTGTTCCATGGGCATTTTAGGAAGGTTGTATATACAACTAAATTTCTGGGGGTTGCGCTTCGACCGGGAAATGTGAATTTTAGTTTGCAGATAAGGCAGCCCACTCTTATGTGAGCATCTTATACCACTGGCCAGCCGAATGCTTGGTTGTTCAGGACTACGGTTCCCATTTCCCCATAAGAGCCGATGTATCAAGCTGCAATTGCGCCGAACCGATATGGATGGAACTCAGCAAGGCAATAGCGCTCAACGGCAATGCACATTGTCGAAACATAACTATTCTTCCCACGGCACCGATCATCTGTCAGCATTCCAATGCGGCAGCTTGCCACATATATATCCCGTGTACCACACAGGTGTAGGCTCCAAAATTCGATCTTCCAATGGACGCTTTTGCAGGCAGAATATTGGGGGGGGCTTTCGCGAAATTCGTGCGCGTTCGGTTGCAAGTCGGCTGCAGGTTCTGGCCTTCATGACCATCCGAGCAGGTTCAGGGGAATTCAATCTCGTACCATGCCCATCGCGTTTCAAGCCCGGCCGTAAAGTGTTCCAGCGTGCACGCTAATGCATTGTCGTGTACAGCAATGAAATCCTGAAATAGGATAATTTTGACCTTCGTAATGATGGGGCCAGGTGTTCGAGTCACCTAAGCGGCACCAGTTTTTCAGTAGAATTCCCCGCACCTGACACTCTGATATAAGCCGTCGACGACTTTCCAGAGCCAATATGGCTCTTGTTTACATCAATGAATTGAATGAATTGTTCGTGTGAATACTAGCCGACGAAAGTCGCCTTTACCCTGAATTCTGAATTACGAGCGCGCCCGACCATTGTGGCAAATGGCCGCCTAGGATGTCCCGGTCCGGAGATGGGCCAGGGCAGGTCAGGCTCACCCTGCCAGATGCCATTATTCTACCGGCCGACTGCTCTCCAGTTTGCCAGCGGCTGGGCATCGCATTCTTGATCTCTCCCCACCCCGCCCATGCCATTCTTGAGCAGTCGGCTTTCCTGAATTAAGTCAGCGACGACGTCCTTCAACACAGCTGTTTCGGTGCGTGGCCCCTGGAACTCACCGCTCATGGCTTGCACTTTGCCATCAATGGAAGTGACGCAACTTCGCACCTCTTGTTCCCAAATCGATCAACTTGTATCGCCCAGCCACCAGGAACCCCCTGGGTCATTTGGCCATTTGCAGCATTCCTTCAGCCAGCTATAGTGCAAAAAATTGGATCTTGGCCATGCCAAACATTGACTTCTGGTTTTCGATCGGCAGCACCTATAGCTACTTGTCGGTCATGCGCCTCGCGAAATTCGGGGCGGAAAACCGTGTGGCATTCCGGTGGCGGCCGTTCAACGTCCGCTCAATCATGATCGAGATGGATAATATTCCCTTCGCCAAAAAGCCGGTCAAAGCTGCCTACATGTGGAGGGATATTGAGCGGCGGGCAGGAATGTACGGGCTCTCGCCCAGGTTTCCGGTGCCCTATCCTCTCAAGGAATTGGAACGGGCAAACCGCATTGCGGTGATCGGGGCGTCGGACGAGTGGTGCCCGGGCTATACAGTGGCGAGCTACCGGCAATGGTTTGAAGAAGGGCTGCCTGCCGGAAGTGAACCAAATATTTCCCAAAGTCTCCGCGAAGCTGGCGTCGACCCCGAGGAAACACTGAATCGCGCGGACTCGGCTGAGGGCGCGGAAGGACTCCTCGCCGCCACCGATGAGGCCAGGAGTCTCGGCATCTTCGGTTCCCCTACGTTTGTTGTTGGCAAGGAGCTTTTCTGGGGCGATGACCGGCTTGAGGATGCAATTGCCTGGCATGCGAGGCGCAACACTTAAGACCTGTCTGTGCGTTATTTGAATGTAAATCTGACGGGCATTAATGCCTTATGGGATCAGTCCGGTCCATCCTGCATTGATGAAGCAATTGATGCAAAGCCGTACTGCAGTGTGCTCATGTTGGTATCAGATGTATCTATCTAGGCCAAACGAAAGGCGGTCTATCATTTCGACAAACCAGAAATCCATTTCGGAAATGGCGGTCAAGAATTTGGTCAGGGGGAATGTATTCATTGACGGTGCGTGGATACTTCCGCTCATTCAGGGTGGCAAAGGCGTCGGGGCCACAAACGGCAGGAGTGCCGGTGCCTGGGCGAGAGAAAATACGGGTGGCACCATTGCCGGTACCGGAGCGGCAATTGGTTACGATGAAAATGGCCGGGAAATTTCTTATCCCCACATTGGGCGCTCACGCCGGGAGCGGCATGAAGAACTGGTGGCATGGTCCATCGAAGGCGGCATCTTACAGGCTGGAATTGCCTATGAGGCTTCGCGTGGCAAGGGCCGCATCCGCATGAATTTCCTCAAGATGGCCGGTGGCTCCATGCGAATCATGCGCGGCGTTCTTGAAGGCACTCGCCTGGCAGGCGGCGGCAACATGATAAATGCCGTGACCATGGGGGCAGGCCTTCCCGCGGAGGAAGACGCCCAGATTTGCGCCGATGAAGGGGTGTACCTGGACCCCATTGTTTCCAGCGCTGTGGCGCTGAAAGTGCTGCTGAAGCGCACCTTCAGGAATTGGCCGGACAGATACTCCGACGTTATTGGCGCAGTTGTTTATGAGGATCCATGGCTGGCCGGCGGCCACAATGGCATCACTTCCCGGGAAGACCCCGACAAGCCTGAAGCCCCCTATGATCGCGTCAAGGAATTGCGCCGGATCATGAATGAAAACAAAATGGAAAATGTCGCCATCATCATGGCCGGTGGCGTGTGGTACCTCCGGGACTGGGAACACTGGCTGGGCAATCGCGAT
The DNA here is from genome assembly GCA_016792825.1 of Hyphomicrobiales bacterium. Classification (GTDB taxonomy): domain Bacteria; phylum Pseudomonadota; class Alphaproteobacteria; order Rhizobiales; family Aestuariivirgaceae; genus Aestuariivirga. Next base: position 1,419 of record JAEUMI010000124.1, on the reverse strand, counting down.
ATTGGCCCCATTGCTTTTCAGTTTGGTACAAGGGATCTGTTGACGCGCGAATGCCCTGTGACGGAAGAATGGAAGCTTCTGCTTCTCTCAATGAATGAGGGCGATGTAGCCCTTAACCAATTCAGTCCCACCGGTTTTTATTCATCGGCGTACAAGAACAGCATGATAAAGGAGTTGTGCCAGCGTTCAGAGAGGCAGGTGCCTTTTGGGCGTAAGTGCGATAGCAGCATGAGCAAACCTGTTGAGGGGTGCGGGGTTCCCAACAACAGCTATTGCGTCACTCAACAAGACAAGTTGAAAGTTGATGCCTGGATTGCCGAGGGGTTCAACATTCCCTTGCGCACTCCGGATAACACGCTAATTTTTGTAACCCGCGAGGCAGCCCGGGAAATCAAGGCATATCTAACGGACTGCGTGGGCTGTCTATCCACCTGCAAACTCAGCTCCTGGAGCCAGAGTTCCGAGCAAAAATATACAACTGGCAAAAGGCCAGATCCGCGTTTTCACTGCATTCGGAAAAGGCTGGTGGAGGCTATTCAGGGCCGTGACCTAGACAAGCAACTTATCTTTGCCGGCCATAATGCCTATAAGGCAAAGAGTGATCCGTTCTACCGCGACGAAAACGGCCATGTTTTCATTCCCACGGTGAAGCAGCTTGTGGAACGCCTGATGACCGGTAATTGATGATTTCTTACGTCATTTGCGAGTTGCCCTGACGAAGGTCTGGTCCTTCATGATGTCCTCGAAATCAGAGACATCGTCAGCTGTTGCGCGGACTTACAGTTCTTCGAGTGCGGCGATAATCCGGTCGGGCGTGAGTGGCAGGTCGGAGAGGCTGGTCCCAAGAGCATGGTTTACTGCGTTGACCACTGCGGCGGCCACGGGAATAGTGGTGATTTCGCCGACCGCCTTCGCGCCGAAGGGTCCAGTGGGCTCACCTTTTTCAACCAGAAGGATATCAACCGGTGGCATTTCCGGCGCGTTGGCGAGATGATACCGGCTGAAGCGGTCGCCGCGCATGTGTCCCGTTTTCAGGTCGATGTCGACATCTTCATACAAGGCGTAGCCGATACCAATCTGAACGCCCCCGTGAATCTGCCCCTCGACCAGCATCGGATTTATGGCACGCCCGATGTCATGGACGGCAAGATAGTCCCGTACGCGTACGAGGCCGGTGAGCGTGTCAACTTCCACGCCGGCGAAATGGGCGGCATAAGAGCTCGGATTTGCCGCGGCACGATAGGTTTCAGTCACTTCAGGCAGCATGTCGCCCTTGGCCCTCAGTTGCGCCGCGAGGGCTGCCAATGACAGGGTTTCACGTGGCCCATAGCTGCGCCGCAACTGGCCCGCTTCGAGGATGATGTCGCCAACTGCGCAATTCAGGAGAAGGCCGGCCTCATTTAGTATCCGGGCTTTGAG
>JAEUMI010000111.1 GCA_016792825.1 Hyphomicrobiales bacterium | reverse complement strand
CGGCAAGCTCGTTGTTTCCAATATGGATGTAAAGCGCACCTTCTTGAAAACCGTCGAGGAAAAGGAGCTGCCCGCCGCTTTCGTGAAGCAGGTCAAGAACTTCAAAATCCGTGGTTCCTCCGGCAAGGTGAACATCGCGCTCGATGGTGTGCCAAATTTCAAGGCCCTGCCCAAGGACTCGCCCTGCTACCGCGGCGATCTGCATTTCACCGATTCCATCGAAAGGATGGAACGTGCCTACGACGATTGGAAAGCCGGCCGCTGGTCGCGCGATCCCTTCCAGGACACCATGATTCCCACCCTCATTGATCCCACCATGACGCCGCCCGGCAAGCATTTCATGAGCTGCTTCGTGCAATATGCGCCTCCCCAAATCAACGGCGGCGAATGGAGCGACAAGGACCGCGACGACTTCGGCAAAACGGTGATCAACCAGATCGCCAGTTATGCACCCGGTTTCAAGGATCTGATCCTCCACATGGAAGTGCGCACCCCGCGCGAGTTGGAGCGCGAAGTGGGACTCACCGAAGGCAATATCTTCCAGGGCGAGTTGACCTTCGATCAATTGCTGTTCAACCGCCCAGTGCCCGGCGCTTCACAATACCGCTCACCCATCAAGGACCTCTGGATGTGCGGCTCCTCCACCCATCCCGGCGGCGGCGTCATGGGCGCACCCGGCCGCAATGCCGCCGCCGAAATCCTGCGCGACTTGAAGAAACCCTTGCCCATGAGTGACGCCTATGCCGTCCTGTGATGTGATCATTATCGGCGGCGGCACAAACGGGCTTGCCGCCGCGGGCCGCCTCGCCAAGGCGGGACGCAAGGTGCTGGTGCTGGAGTCCGCCGCTGTCGCGGGCGGTGGCGCAACGACCAGGGAATTTGCCAAGGGTTACAAGGTGAGCGCCGTGGCCCATCTGCTCAACTTGCTCGATCCGCGTGTGGAGCAGGGGCTAGGACTGCATCTCTCCTTTGCCGCGACCAATATTTCCACAACCGCATTGTCGTCCACCGGCGACCATCTCGTTTTGCAGGGCAATTACGGCGAGACGATTTCTGGAGGCCTTCCCGAAGCTGATCGCACTTCATGGCTTGAGCTTCGCCAGAAGCTGATGCGTTTTGCGAATGTACTGAAGCCTTTCAAGGCCATGACCCCGCCGCGCCTCGGCAAGGGTGTTGGCAATGAGATGCTGAAACTCGCAGGCTTGGGCCTCAAAATCCGTGGCCTTGGCCGTGACGATCTCCGCGAATTCATGCGGCTCATGCTGATCAATGTGGCCGATGTGCTCGACGATGAACTGAAGGATGAGCGCCTGAAAGGTGTCGTCGCCTTCGATACGGTGCTTGGCGCCCATCTCGGCCCGCGCTCGCCCAACTCGCTGCTGCTGCTTTTGAACAGGCTCGCGGGCGAAACCCTGTCATTGCCCGCAGGCGGCATGGGCTCCGTCGCCGTCGCCATGGCCAAGGCCGTGCAGGCCCTGGGCGTGGATATCCGCGTGAACGCCAAAGTGAAATCCGTGAACATTGTGGGCGACAGGGCTACAGGTGTGACCCTGCAGAACGGTGACGTGATAGACGCCACGACCGTGATCTCCGCCATCAATCCCAAGACAACATTCCTTGACCTTGTCGGCCCCCGCTATCTCGATACCGGCATGGTCCGCCGCGCCGGCAATATCCTGATGCGCGGCAATGCGGTGAAGCTCCATCTCGCCCTCAAGGGTGCGCCCAACTTCAAAGGCGCTGACCTCAGGACCCGTTTGGTGATTGCGCCATCGGTTCGCGTTGTGGAAGATGCATTCAATCCGGTGAAATACGGCGAGTTCTCACACGATCCTGTGATGGAGATTGTCATTCCCTCGGCATTCGAGGAAGGCTTCGCCCCCAAAGGCCACCATGTGCTCTCGGCCATCGTGCAGTATGCCCCGGTCGTCATGGATGCCAAGGCCCGCGCCGCCTTCCTGAAACGCATCATGGCGACGCTCGAATCCTATGCGCCGGGCATCGGCAAGCTCGTGGTCAAATCCGAACTGCTCACCCCCGAAGTCCTCGAAAGGCAATATGGTTTCGTCGGCGGCAACTGGCACCACGGCGAACTCGCCGCCGAACAAATGCTTTTCCTGAGGCCCTTCATCGGTGCCGCCCAGTATGAAACCGCCATCCCCGGCCTCTGGCTGGCGGGCGCGGGTTCCCATCCCGGCGGCGGTATTTCCGGTGCGGCAGGCTGGAATGCGGCAGAGCGCATCCTCAAGATGGAGGGCAGGCGATGAACGATCCCCGTCTCCATTTCAAGAAAACGCTGCTCACTTCGCCCTTCCATGCCCGCACTTCGGCGCTCAACAAGCTCAACTCCTGGGGCCCCTGGGGCGGCTACACCACGGTGCTCGCCTACGACGACGAGTCCATGGAGTATACCGCGATCCGCAACCAGGCCAGCGTTTATGACCTCTCGCCCATGGTGAAATACAAAATCGCCGGGAAAGATGCCGAAGCCTATCTCGACCGCCTGATGGTCCGCAACGTGGCGAAGCTGAAGGTGGGCCACGTCCATTACACCGCCTGGTGCGATGACGAAGGCAAGCTGCTGGATGACGGCACGCTGTTCCGCCGCTCTGCCTCCGACTTCATGCTCTGCTGCCAGGAACGCCACCTCCCGTGGCTCCTCGACAGCGCCATTGGCTATGACGTGGCCGTCAGCGAAATCAGTGAGGAAATCGCTGCACTTTCGCTGCAAGGCCCATGCTCCTATTCCGTTTTGAAAGCCGCGGGGTTTGAGAAAGCCGCGGCCCTCAAGCCCTTCCAGATGGCCGATTTCAAATTTGGCAAATCCGGCGCGCTCACCATCTCGCGCACCGGCTTCACCGGCGACCTCGGCTATGAACTGTGGACCTCGCCGGACCGCGCCCTTGAACTCTGGGATCTCCTGTTCACCGCAGGCGCCCTCTACGGCATTCGCCCCATCGGCACCAATGCCCTCAACATGGCGCGCATCGAGGCGGGCTTCATCATCGCCAACATGGACTTCATCACGGCCGAACACGCCGTGCGCGGCGACAGGGCAAGGTCGCCCCTCGAAATGGGCCTGGAATGGATGATCGATTTCGACAAGGGCCATTTCAATGGCAGGCGCGCCCTGGTTGAGGAAAAAGCCAAAGGCACTTCAAAATGGGCCCTTGTCGGCCTCGATATTGAAGGTAATGTCTCCGCCGAACATTCGCTGATCTATCACAACAAGAAGGACGAAGTGGGTCACATCACCGCCGCCCTCTGGTCGCCGGCCACCAAGCGCAACATCGCCCTGGCAATGATGGAACGTCCCTACCATGCCGAGCGCAGCAATGATCTCTGGGTTGAGATCTATGCTTCCCGCGAACTGCAATACCACAAGCTCATGGTCAAAGCCCGGGTCACCCCGCGGCCCTTCTTGAATCTGGCGCGCCGCAGGGCCGTGCCGCCCTTGAATTATTGAAAAGTGGCATCAGGCCACGGAACAGAGGAGACGAAAGCATGAAACGCATTCAATTCATCGACCGGATGGCCCAGGGCAAGATTTCCCGCCGCCAGATGTTGTCCTCCGCAGGCGCTTTCGGTGTCGGGCTGCTCAGCCTGCCGAAACTCTCCGCCGCCGCCGAAGTGCTCACCTGCATGGAATGGGGCGGCTATGATGCGGCCGAATATTTCAAGCCCTATGTTGACAAACACGGCGGCGCCCCGAACTTCTCCATCTTTTCCGGCGAGGAAGATGCCTTGGCCAAGGTGCGCGCCGGCTTCGCCGCCGATGTCATGCACCCCTGCAATTATTCCGTGCAGCGTTTTGTCAACGCCAAGCTCGCGACGGAAATCGATACGTCGAAGCTTTCCAACTGGAAGGATATTTTCCCCGCCCTGC
>JAEUMI010000345.1 GCA_016792825.1 Hyphomicrobiales bacterium | reverse complement strand
TTCATGTCGGCGTTCGACAGCACGTGCACATTTCCCGACCGGTCCACCGCGCGTGCTTCAATGAGAACATCTTTGGTTTCGCCACCATAGGCCCCGCCATTCATCCGCAGCGCGCCGCCTATGGTGCCGGGGATACCTCTCAGAAAGGTTAACCCATCAATACTGTTGTCATGGGCAAAGCGTGCGGCGCGCACATCGAGAACCGCTGCGCCGGCCCGTACCCGGTTGCCAGGTTCCACTGTGATCTCGGAAAATCCCCGGCCCAGGCGGATGACAACGCCGGGAACCCCGCCATCGCGCACCAGCAGGTTTGAGCCCACGCCGATCACATAGACCGGAATGTCCTTCGAAACGCCGCGTAGAAATTCCGCAAGGTCAGCCTCGTCCAGCGGCGAAAACAAAACCTCCGCCGGCCCGCCGACGCGAAACCAGGTCAGGTCCGCCAGCGGCGCATTGGCTTCAAGCCGCCCGCGCACAGCAGGCAGCCTTTTGAGCAGCGCCTCGCCATCGAGTTTCGGCATTACGCGGATCCCTCGCCGTCAAGGGCTGCCAGCTGGCCGGGCAAGGCGTAAGCCCACTGGCTGATCGTGCCGGCACCCAGGCAAACCACGATGTCACCGGAAGCCGCCTGCCCGCGCACCAGGGGAGCCAGTTCTTCCGGCCGCTCGATGGTATAAACCGAACGATGCCCGCGCCCATGCAGGCCTTCGGCCAGGTGCTTGTGCGTGGCACCTTCGATGGGATTTTCACCAGCCGCATAAACCGGCGCCAGGATAACCGAATCCGCATCGTTAAAGCAGGCGCAGAACTCGTTGAAGAGGCTCGACAATCGCGTATAGCGATGGGACTGCATGACGGCGATGACTTTTCCCTTCGTCACTTTCCGGGCGGCACTCAGCACGGCGGCTATTTCAACCGGGTGATGGCCATAATCATCGAATACCGTAATGCCCTTGTGTTCGCCGGTGCGCGTGAAGCGCCGCTTGACCCCGGCAAAACTCTTCAGGCCGTTGCGGATGTTTTCATGGCTGAGACCAAGCTCATGGGCCACCGCCACCGCAGCGGTGGAATTCAGCGCGTTGTGGTCGCCGGGCATTTGCAGCTCAAGGCCGGTGATATCCTGGGTTGCCCCGGTCAGCCGGTTGGTGATGCGCACCGAGAACTTCATGACCCCGTTTTCATAGGCAAGATCGATCAGGCGGAAATCCGCCTGCGGACTGAAGCCATAGGTTATCACGCGGCGGTCATTGACCCTGCCGATCAGTTCCTGAACCATGGGATGATCCATGCACATCACGGCAAAGCCATAGAAGGGGATATTCTCCACAAAGGCCAGATAGGCTTCCTTGGCTTTTTCAAAGGTGCCGTAGTGATCCAGATGCTCGGGATCGATATTGGTGACGATCACCACATCCGCCGGAAGCTTGACGAAAGTGCCATCGGACTCATCTGACTCCACCACCATCCAGTCGCCCTTGCCCAGCCGGGCATTGGTGCCATAGGCGTTGATGATGCCGCCGTTGATCACCGTAGGGTCAAATCCGCCCGCATCAAGCAAGGCTGCGACAATGGATGTTGTTGTTGTTTTGCCATGGGTGCCGCCCACCGCCACGCAGGATTTGAAACGCATCAACTCCGCCAGCATCTCGGCCCGGCGGACGATGGGAAGGTAGCGGGCCCGCGCCTCGACAAGTTCCGGATTGTCGGGCTTTACCGCCGATGAGACCACCACGACCTGCGCCGTGCCGATATTGGCCGGCTGGTGGCCGATGAAAACCTCAATGCCGCTCTTGCGCAGGCGTGTGACATTATAATTGTCGCTGAGGTCCGAGCCCTGCACCTTGTAGCCGAGCGTTGCCATCACTTCGGCAATGCCGCTCATGCCAATCCCCCCGATTCCGATGAAATGAATGGGGCCAACGTCGCGCGGCAGTTTCATGACTTCGTCTTCTCCAGTTTCGCTTTTGCGGAATTGACCGCAAGCCGGTTCGTCAAATCTGCCAGCCGCTGGGCAGCGTCGGGTCTTCCGTGGTCAAGTGCTGCCTTGGCGGCAGCCCGCAATTCCCCTTCCTCATAGCGCAATCGCGTCAAAAATGCGGCAAACTCCCCTGGAACAAGGTCCGCCTGCGGCTTGATCCAGCCCGCCCCCGCCTGGGCAAAGCTTTCCGCATTGCGCAACTGGTCATTATCAAGGGCATGGGGCAAGGGCACCATGATTGCGGGCCGGCCGATGACTCCAAGCTCGGCAATGGTGGACGCCCCCGACCTGCAGATCACCAGATGGGCGTTGGCAATCCGCAGTGGCATGTCCATGAAGAAGGGGCGCAAGTCAAATCTGAAATTGAGCGCTTCATAGGCTGCCTTCACCGCTTCCAGGTCTTCCGGGCGGCACTGCTGGGTGAGGCACAAATTCTTGAGAATGGCCCGCGGCATTTCGGCCATGACCTTGGGCATGAACTCAGCAAAGAAGCGGGCCCCCTGGCTGCCGCCGAAAACCAGCAGATTGAAAGTCTGGTCTGCACCGCTGGCGGGATACGGTGAGGCCTGTTCGGCCATCACCAGGGCCCGCACCGGATTGCCGGTTACCACCAGCTTGGCCTTGGCCTTTTCCGGCAGCTTTGCCAGTTTCGGAAATGACGACGCAACCGCGTCCACAAAGCGCGAGAGGAAACGGTTGGCCCGCCCCATCACCGCGTTCTGGTCATGCACGCAGGTTGCAATTCCGAGCCGCCATGCGGCAATGATCGGCGGAAACGAGGGATAGCCGCCAAAGCCCACGACCACTTCAGGCTGCAACTTTTCCAATATTGCCTTTGCCTGCAAGACACCGCGAGTCAGCCGGTACAGGCGCCCCGGCAGCAGCCACGGCTTGGACAACGAAATTGTCGTCGAGGGGACGATATGGGTTTCGATGGCCGGAAAAGCCTTGCCGTAGTCGGCCACGCGCTCGTCGGTGATCAGGTGGACGAGAAAGCCGCGCGCCACGAGTTCTTCCGCCAGCGCCTGAGCGGGAAACAAATGGCCCCCCGTTCCACCGGCCGCAAGAACAACCACGCCGCGTCGCGTTCCGCCACGCACCCCACTCATCGAGTCTGACTCATGTTGTTACCGGCTGCCACGTGGTTGATGACAGGGAGACATGCGGCTGCCTGCGGCTGAAGGCCAGAACCATTCCCATGGCAAAGGCAACGCCTATAAGGGAAGAGCCGCCATAGGAAATCAGCGGCAGCGTCATGCCCTTCGCCGGCAGCAGCGAAACATTCACCCCCATGTTGATCACCGCCTGCAGTCCAAAAACGATTCCCAAGCCACTCAGGGCAAGCGCCGGAAAGGGATCAGGCTCGATCTTCGCCCGCTGCAGGATGCGCATGACGACAAAGGCAAAGAGCAGCATCAGGCCGATGCAGGCAATCAGGCCGAATTCCTCGCCGACGACCGCGAAGGTGAAATCCGTATGCGCGTCGGGAAGTATCTGCTTGGCTTGTCCGCCGCCGGGACCCGCACCCAGTAGCCCGCCGTTATGAAAGGCCGCCGTTGCCGTATCAACCTGGAAGGTGTCGCCCTTGTCGGGATTCACGAACCGGTCAAGGCGCGAGGTCACGTGCGGAACCAGGGCGTAAGCCGCCATCACGCCCGAAGCGCAAAGGCCGGCCAGTCCCAGAACAAGAATCCATGGGATGCCGTAGATGAGCAGCATGGCCCCAAAGGTCAGCACCACCAGCGCCGTCTGGCCGAAATCCGGCTGCAGCACGAGGAGGCCCACAAAAATTGCGAAGATCATGTAGGCGATGACGTGTCCCGGCATGTCCGGCCGTTTCGTATGCTCTGCCAGGAACCACGCGGCAATAACCACGAAACTCGGCTTGGCCAGTTCCGAAGGCTGCAGTCCAATCGGCCCAAAATTGATCCAGCGATGCGCACCCTTGATTTCAGGGCCCCAGAAAAGGGCTGCGACCATCAGGGCAAGGGTAAGGCCGAGCATCAGAAAAGCCGCGCGCCGCGCCTGCCTGGGTTCCAGCATGGACACTGAAATCAGCAAAACCACCGCGGGGACCAGAAACGCCATTTGCAACTTGAAAAAATGGAAGGTGTTGAGTCCGATGCGAGCCGCCACCGGCGGGCTGGCCGCCATGCTGATCAGCACGCCAATGGCCATGAGGAGCAGGACGGCAGAAAGGAGCGGCCGGTCAACCGTAAACCACCAGCGCGCAAAGACTCCGCGGTCACTTCGCGATACGAGCATCAGGCATCCCCCTTTATGGTCATGACAATGCCCGGCAGCTCGGAAACGAGCTTCACGAAGGCATCGCCGCGAATCTCAAAATTGCGGTAATGATCAAATGACGCGCAGGCCGGCGACAGCAGGACGACGGCATTCGCCAGGTCGGAATTAACCGCATCGCGCGCCGCGGCGAAAACCGCCCTGTCGAGCGTGCCGCATAATTCGAATGGCACCTTGCCGCTGAGCGTTTCGGCAAACGCGTCGGCCGCTTCACCAATCAGGTAGGCTTTCTCGATGCGCGGAAAGAATTGGCTCAGCGGCGCAATGCCGCCGGCCTTGGCAATGCCGCCGGCAATCCAGAAAATGTTTGCAAAGGAAGCCAGAGCCTTTGCCGCCGCATCGGCATTGGTGGCTTTTGAGTCATTGATGAAAGGCACATAGCCGAGGAAGCCGATTTCCTGCATGCGGTGCGCAAGGCCGGGGAAACTCTCCATCGCATTTCTGATCTCGGCAACGCCCATGCCGAAGGCCCGCGCCGCGCCATAGGCCATGGAGGCGTTCTGCCAGTTATGGGCGCCCTTGAGGGCAGGCATCGAGCGCAGGTCAATCCGCGCCACCTCCGCGCCATTCTGCCATTCACGCAGAATGCCGCCCACCGCCGAAATTCCGTCCTCCATTTCATGGAGAACCGAAACCGCCCGCATCTTCTGTCCATTCGCAATTGCCATGGCGATGCCGGCGCACCATTCGTCATCCACGCCAATCACCGCCGTGTCATTGCCGTCCTGCTTCAGGAACATCCGGGACTTGATCGCCGCATAATTGTCCATGCTGCCGTGACGGTCGAGATGGTCCGGTGTCAGGTTGGTCAGAATGCCCACATCCGGTCTCAGCCCCGGCATCAGGTCAATCTGAAAAGAGGAAAGCTCAAGCACATAGATGCGGCCTTCCACCGGCGGCCGCATCAGGAAAACCGCAGTGCCGATATTTCCGCCCACGTCAACATCGCGGCCCAGTGATTGAAAGATATGGCCGATGAGCGCCGTGGTGGTGGATTTGCCATTGGTCCCGGTGATAGCAACAATCCGCGCGCCCGTGCCCGCAACTTCCCGCTGGAACACTTCCGTGTCGCCGATGATTTCAATCCCGGCGGCCTTGGCCTTCACCACCGTCCAGTGCGGTTCCGGATGGGTGAGCGGCACGCCGGGACTCAGCACC
>JAEUMI010000095.1 GCA_016792825.1 Hyphomicrobiales bacterium | reverse complement strand
TTCATCTGGAAGGCCTGAAGGAAGATGGCTTCACCCCTCCATTTCCGACAAGCATTGCTGAGTATGTGGATGCGTAATTTTACGCAACTTCAATAAGAGCCCTGGCGCAATTTCTTTGTATAGAGATTGTGTGGCACGATCTCTCTTAGCCTACAATGTACTGGCGTAGTGGTTGGATATGCTCACCACATCCGTTGATCCAGGTGACAGACCCAAGAGTATGGGATTTCTCCATACCAGACGAGTCGATGTACCGGAGGTTGGACTCGATGAGGACGCTCCGCCATGCAAGACCAAGGAGCCTGTAATGGATTGGCGGGTCATTGAGGTTCCAAAAGCTTTCAAGCTTCCTTATCTTCTCGGTCAATTCGGGGCTTCTATTTTCACTGAAATAGTAGCTGCAGCAATTTGGATTGAGCCTCTCGAATTCTTCGTAGCTCGCAGAGCTTAGCAGCCGCTTTACATCTTTGTTTGCGCCATTCTTGAGATAATCGTCGAACATCTCGACCGACTCAGGCTGCAAACTTCTTTCAACAACCTTTCGAAAAATTTCGCTTTGCCCCAAGTAGCGGCCTTTGGTGTAACAAAAACCAGACGCATTAAACGACATCCAAGCTCCAAGTGCTATCACCATGCAAAACAAGGTCAATACCATCACTTTTCCATTTTTGGTATTGGTCATGCCGAATCTCCAAATCTGCACAGTAATCTCCTGTGCTTTGTTGTATTGGCCACCACAGCGCGATAGCGAGTAGGTAGATCCACATAGGGCGGATGCGAGTTCGCGCAGTTACTCAGTGACGTTGCATATAGCAAACTTCCATCAACATTTACTTGCCAAGCTACTTCAGCAAAAGCTCAGCCATCTTTTCGTTGGTGATGAGGCCGTTGATCAATTTGCCGACCAGGGCACCCTTGACGGCATTGAGGCGCGGCGGGGCCATGGCGAGGCCGATCACCCTTCGCCGGGCGGGCTGATCCAGCGGGGCGCTTACCACCCGGTCATTGGTCTGGCCCTCAATGAGCTGGCCCTGGGCATCATAGGCCCAGCCGATGATTTCACCCACGGCGCCGGCCTTCACCAGGGCGCGCATTTCCTCGGGCTTCACGAAGCCGTCACGGATGAGGGCCGCATCATCGCCCATGATGCCGATGCCGACAAAGGTGACATCGGCCTGGCGGCCCAGTTCGATGACATTGCGCACCGGCTTTTGCGCCAGAAGGACCGCCTTGTCCTGCACGGTTGTGGCGATGACCGGAAGCGGCATGGGGTAATGCGGGGCCTTCACCGTATCGGCAACCCGGCTCACCACATCATAAAGCGTGGCGGAGCCATCGGTGGCGATGTTGCCGACGAGGGAGACGATCTTGTGCTGGGGGCAATCCATGGGCGTCAACTGATCGACCATGGCGCGCAGCATGCGGCCGGTGCCCATGGCGACAATGACGGGATGGGGCGAAATGATATGGCGCTCAAGCTCCGCGGCGGCGGCCTGGGCCACGCCCAATGAGATGGTGTCGGATTCAGGATCGCTGGGCACCACTTCGCAGAAATCGATATTGTATTTCTGTTTCACGCGCTCGGCCAGTTCGAGGCAATTGGCGATTGGATGATCGAGGCGCACCTTGATGAGTTTTTCGCTGATCGACATGGAGACCAGGCGCTGCGCCGTCTGGCGCGAGACACCGAGCTTCCGGGCAATTTCATCCTGGGTGTTGCCGGCAATATAATAGAGCCAGCCGGCGCGGGCGGCTTCGTCGAGGCGGCTGGTTTCCTGTTCGATGTTTCGCACCATGGCGGCGGCAGTTTCCTTAGGTTAAACGAAGTTCAGGCACGGCATCAAAAAAGCCATCCATACGATCAAAAACCCGTTCCACCAAATGTTCTGTGCCCTGATGGTTATAGCCGTGCTGGAAATGGCAGCCGCCGGTGAACTGCCAGACAATCATTCCCGCCGCCCTGGCCGCCTCGACGCCTGAGGCGCTGTCCTCAATCACCAGGCATTCCCGGGGCGGAACCGCCATTTCGCGGGCGACATGGAGGAAGATGTCGGGGGCCGGTTTGCCGCGGGTGACCATGGACGTGGTAAACACGCGGTCCTTAACCCTTGATGTGAGGCCGGTTAATTCCAGCGAACGGGTGACGCGGAGCGGGCTGCTGCCGGTGGCCACGCAATAGGGAACGGCGAGGCTGTCCAGCACGCCGATCACGCCGGGCATGGGCTTGAGTTCGGTGCTGAAGCGGCGGAGCAGGCTGGCGCGGTAATCTGACTCAAATGACTCGCGCACCCCGGTGCCATGCAGCTTGGCGAATTTCGCCGCAACCGAGGAGAAGCTGTGGCCGAGGAAATGGGTGTAGACAAAGGGCAGGTCGATGTTCACGCCGATTTCGGCAAAGGTTTCGACGAGCACCTGGGCGCTGAGATACTCGCTGTCGACGAGGACGCCGTCGCAGTCGAAAATGACGAGGGAAATCTTACGCAAGCGGGCCCCAGCCACACGGCAGTTGCATTGAAAAAACCGAGCGTATAACAGAGGCGCCATGCAGTCCACCCTCCACTATCTTGAAAAACTCGTGGCTTTTCCAACGGTCAGCCGCGACAGCAACCTGGAACTGATCGATTACATCGCGAGCGAACTGGATGTCATGGGGATCGCCTCCACGCTCATTCACAGCGAGGATGGCCGGAAAGCCAATCTCTGGGCGACCATCGGGCCGCCCGATGGGCAGGGCATCGCCCTTTCCGGGCACACGGATGTGGTTCCGGTTGAAGGGCAGAACTGGAGCAGCGATCCTTTCACGCTGACGCAGCGCGGCGGCAACCTGCTGGGACGCGGCAGCGCCGACATGAAGGGCTTCATCGCCGCGTGCCTGCATCTGGCGCAGCATGCGGGGCGGCGGAAGCTCCACACGCCGCTGCATTTCGCCTTTTCCTATGACGAGGAAATCGGCTGCATCGGGGTGCGGCGCATGCTCGACATGCTGAAGGCCATGCCGGTGCGGCCGCGG
>JAEUMI010000088.1 GCA_016792825.1 Hyphomicrobiales bacterium | reverse complement strand
AAGTTCCACTGGATCCGCAAGGCTTATGACTTCGTCGAAGGGCTCGATGTGCCGGAAGCCTTCGTGGTGAATGAAAAGGATATTGCGCCAATCCCGATGCCGGATACCAACGGCGTGTGGGCGACGACGCGCTTTGTAAGCCCGGACGACCTGCGCCACGACATGCATGTGACCATCGTCACCTTCCAGCCGGGCGGCGTCATCCCCTTCGCCGAAACCCATGTGATGGAACACGGGCTCTATGTGCTGGAGGGCAAGGCGGTGTACCGGCTCAACCAGGATTGGGTGGAGGTGGAGGCGGGCGATTACATGTGGCTTCGCGCCTTCTGCCCGCAGGCCTGCTATGCGGGTGGGCCGGGGCCATTCCGCTACCTGCTCTACAAGGACGTGAACCGCCACATGAAGCTCGGCGGCAGATGAAAATCGAGGCGCTGACAAAGGCGGGCTTCGCGCCCTTCGGCGAGGTCATCGAAATTGACGGGGCGCAGCATTTTCCGATCAACCAGGGCTTTGCCGAGCGCTTCAATGATCTGGCCTCGGTCGATGCCGAGACTGTCAACATCAGCATTGTGGTCGCCAGGCCGCGCCCCCGGCCCATCGCGATCACGCTGATGGAGCGGCACCCCCTGGGAAGCCAGATTTTCTTTCCGCTGCAGGACAGGCCGTGGCTTGTCGTGGTGTGCGGGAACCCAAAGGACCGCGCCAGCTTCCGCGCTTTTTCGGCCACGGGCCGGCAGGGCATCAATTACGCGCGCAACACCTGGCATCATCCGCTTCTGGTGCTGGAGGCGGAAAGCCGCTTCCTGGTTGTGGACCGGAAAGGGCCGGGGGCAAACCTGGAAGAAGCCGCGATTGATGAAATAAGGCTGGACCTACTGTAGATTTTTGGTTCAATTACAAAAAATAAAAATGGGAGAATATCTTGCTGAAATCAATTGACCCGCTTCTCAACGCCGATGTTCTCTTTGCATTGCGCTCCATGGGGCATGGCGATGAGCTTATCATTTGTGATACGAATTTTCCGGCGGATTCGGTGGCCAAGGAAACGGTGCTGGGCCAGTTGCTGCGCATTGATGCGAGCGCGGCGCGCGTCGCCAAGGCGGTTTTGTCGGTGATGCCGCTCGACAGTTTTGTCGACACGCCGGCGGAGCGCATGGAAATCGTCGGCAAGCCCAAGGAAGTTCCGCCGGTGCAGGCGGAAGTGCAGGCGGAGATCGACAAGGCCGAGGGAAAATCCTGGCCCATGGGCTCCATCGAGCGCTTTGCCTTCTACGAGAAAGCCAAGAAGGCCTATTGCGTGATCCAGACAGGCGAGCGGCGCTTCTATGGCTGCTTCGTGTTCAAGAAAGGCGTCATTCCTCCGGACGCGCCATGAGCCGCCCGCGCATTGCCATTCTCGGAATCTTCGTGGCCGACCTTGCCTTCCGGGCTAGGCGCCTGCCGGTGATGGGGGAAACGCTGCTGGGCCAGGGCTTTGCCATGGGGCCGGGCGGTAAGGGCTCGAACCAGTCGGTGGCGGCGGCGCGCGCCGGCGGCGAGGTGAGCTTCATCGCCAAGCTGGGCCGCGATTCCTTCGGCGATATCGCGCTCAAGACCTGGGCTGCCGACGGCATCGATACCTCGCAGGTGCTGATTTCGGATGAGGTGCCGACGGGCGCTGCCTTCATTTTCGTTTCCAGCGAGACGGGCGACAACGCCATTATCGTGGAGGCGGGCGCTGCCGGAACACTCACCGCCGAGGATGTGAACCTCGCGGAAAAAGCGATCTCCGGCGCGAAGGTTTTTGTCACGCAGCTTGAGACGGCGGTGGCCGCCAGCCGGCGCGGGCTGGAACTGGCGCGCAAACATGGGGTGACCACGGTGTTCAATCCGGCGCCCGCGGCAAAGATCGATACGGCCATCTATGGGCTCTGCGATTATGTAACGCCCAATGAAACCGAGGCGGCGGAGATCACCGGGATTCCCGTCAACACGGTTGACGAGGCGCGCAAAGCCGGCGACGGCTTGCTGAAGCTTGGCGCCAAAAATGCGCTCATCACCTTGGGCGCCAATGGCGCTCTGCTGCATAATGCCACGCAGTCAGTGCATGTGCCGGGCTACAAGGTGAAGGTGGTGGAAACCACCGGGGCGGGCGATGCCTTCAACGGGGCCTTTGCCGTCGCCATCGGCGAGGGCCGCGCGCCGGTGGACGCCATGCGCTTTGCCTGCGCCTGCGCGGCGCTTTCGGTGACCAAGGCCGGAACCGCGCCTTCGATGCCGGTGCGGGCCGAGATCGAAGCGATGATGGCGCAGGGCCTGTAAAAATGTGAATGGAGCCACTTGACACTAAATTCCTAACGTGCCAATAATGTTCCTGTTTTGTTCTTTAAGCAGGATTGGAACTTCATGGACTGGGACCACGCCATCAAACGCAACAGCGAGGTACTCGCGGGGGTCGTTGAAACGCTCTTCGTGATGCTGGGGCTGGTGGGCGAAGCTACGGTTTCGCGGATTTCGTGGCCTGCCTACCGGGCCGTGCTGCGTGTTTTGCGTCCCGCTGAATCCGCCCTGCGGCGGCTTATTGTCGTTGCGGCAA
>JAEUMI010000086.1 GCA_016792825.1 Hyphomicrobiales bacterium | reverse complement strand
GAAGTATGGCGCGGTTTTTCTGGCCCGCGGCGGCGCCTCCGAACAGATGGAAGGCAACGGTCGTCCGCGCAATGTGGTGGTCGAATTCCCCTCCCTGCAGGCCGCCCGCGATTGCTACAACTCGGCGGAATACCAGGCCGCGAGGGCCAAGCGCCTCGGCGCAGGCGAGGCCGACATCGTGATCGTCGAGGGCGTTTAACGCTTTCCCAAAATTCACAATCGACAGGATAGCTAAAATTTTAGAAATCGGGTTATGCGGTCATTGATGGCCTGAGCAGTATTTTTGCGCTCAGTCATGGCGCATGTATCACGGTTCAATTATCGCCCTAAAAAGCAGCGGACGCTTTACCTCTCTATACCGGTATGGATAGCGTTGGTGGGCACCATTTTCTATTACGACCGTGATTTTGGCGGCATACTGTCGGTGAACTCTCCAATGGACCAGTCCACGGTCACAGCCGATCAAAATTTCACATTTTGCGGCGGGCTCTCCCAGCGAAATTGCGTGGTGGACGGCGACACAATCCGCTTTGCCGGAATCAAAATCCGGGTAGTAGACGTCGATACACCTGAAATTCATGATTACAAATGCGAGCAGGAATTAAAACGCGGTTTGCGTGCAAAATCCCGTATGCTTGAGTTGGTAAATGAGGGGCCATTCAAGATTGTATCCACGGGTGGCGACGACGAGGACCGGTATGGCCGCAAACTTCGCCGTCTCATGCGTAATGGGCTTTCATTGGGGGAATTTCTTATCGATGAAGGTCTGGCACGCCGGTACGCGGGAGGTCGGCGATCTTGGTGTCTCTAGCGCCGACATCGTGATTGTTAAGGGGGGTTTGATTTCTTCCAAATCTGCCTATGGTAGTCAACACAACAATCTTTTGCCTATCAATTGGAGCCTGTCGTGAACAATGAAGTTTCTTCTCAACAGCAAATAGCTATACGCATTGCCGAATCAGCAACAATTACAGAACGTGAGGCATTGAAAGGTTGGGTTCGAGGGTTGCTCGATATTCGCAGCGAAAATATTTCAAGATTGGCGAAAGCAAAAAAAGCATTGAGCATCACTATCACTAATAAAGTTTTGTGGCCGATGATTAAGTTAATGTCTAGAGAGATGAAGCGATATGGTTGGGACAATCGCAGTACTTCAACACGCTTTGGTCTCACAGGTGCAGCAGTAGGAATTGCCTTATTTGGTGGTCAAACAGCAGGGATTGCGGCATTGGGCGGAGCCGTTGGAGTTCCACTTTGGATTGTTCTTAGTTCGGGCGCACTCTTTGCTCACACTTTGTATAGCGAACTTGCGAGGAAGAGCGAACGGACCTCATCGCTCAAAACGACTTACACAGTGATTGATGCGGAAAAGAACGATACCTAGGAATTGTATTTTTCATATTGAGGCGCGACTCACTTCTCATCATGCCCGCGTTCGACGCGGGCATCTTCTTATGGCGGGTGCGGAGAAGATGACCGGATCCAGTCCGGTCGTGATGAAAAGGAGAGAGTTCAACCAAATCCCACACACTGAGTTTTCCAAACGCCGGCAGCTTGATCGCGAGGTCATCGGGATCAATGCCGATGGTGCCGCCGGCAATGTGGAGTTCGAACCCTTCTGCGTAGGCCAGCGTGGCCCCCACATATCCGTTGAGCGAAACCGTATACCCCGTTTCGCTCGGTGCCCGGGCGAACTGCAATCCGGGACCCAGATAATCCTTGCCCACCGCAACCGGCGAAAGCTCGGCCGCAAAGCCATCCGTATGGCGCACGACCCAGGACACGAAAGTATTCGAATTCGGTCCCGGCCAGATAAGATAACTTCCTGAAGCGCTGTAGGGATATTTCCGGATGCTGGCCCTGATCGCCGGAATGAGCCGCTCCGCCGCCTCGCCTTCAAGCTCATGAATCACCCGGGGGCTGTTGCCGTACCAAAAGGCGTCCGCCGGATAGGCGTTCTCGCGCACCGGCATGCCCCAGCCCACCACATCATATCGCGTCCACGAAGTATCCCCTGCCAGCTTCATGACGATCGACATGTGCTCGGCGAAGATGCCCTTCCATCGCCCCGTCCGGCTCGACAGGACCATAACCTTCGCGGTGTTTGTTGTTGCGGCGTCAGGCAAGGTCCCCGACGAGGCCCAGCTGGCCTGGCGCCAAGAGGCGGGCCAGCCCTTGGCATAGCCAATGGCCGCACCCAAAGCCGATGGCACAACCATCGTCAGCACGACAAACCAGACCAGGACTTTGAAAGCGCGCCGCACCTCGGCAAATCTGGGAAAATCCTATGGCGCAATTGAGGCACTTGTTCTCACCGCAATCCCGTTGCTAAACACATCCTTATGACGATGAAACTGGCAATAGCGGGCGCTGGCGGGCGCATGGGGCGGGTGCTGGCCCGCATCATCGATGAAACCCCGGGCTGCAGCGTGGCGGGCGGGCTTGAGCCCAAGGGCTCGGCGCTGGTGGGCAGCGCGATGGGCTTGACTGGCATGACAATTTCCGATGATCCCGCCGCGTTGTTCAGGAAAATCGACGGCATCATTGATTTCACCCTGCCGGCGGCAACGCTTTCGCTGGTGGAGTTTTCGGCGAAGGCCGGCATCGTCCATGTCATCGGCACGACAGGCATTGATGCGGCGGGCGATGAAAAAATCCGTGCCGCCGGAAAATCGGCGCGCATCGTGAAGTCGGGCAACATGAGTCTCGGCGTGAACATCCTCGCCTCCCTCGTGCGCAAGGCAGCCCAGGCGCTGGGCGAGGAATTCGACATCGAGGTGCTGGAAATGCACCACCGCCACAAGATCGATGCGCCCTCCGGCACGGCTCTTCTTCTGGGCAAGGCCGCTGCCGAAGGCCGCAAGATTGATTTGGCCAAAAGGTCCCTGCGTTCGCGCGATGGACACACAGGGGCAAGGCCCGCAGGCGACATCGGCTTTGCGGCCCTGCGCGGCGGTTCCGTCGTTGGTGATCACACCGTGATTTTCGCCGGCAATTCCGAGCGCATCGAATTTTCCCACAAGGCCGAGAGCCGCGATATCTTCGCCCATGGCGCGGTCAAGGCGGCCCTCTGGGCGAAAGGCCAGAAGCCCGGCCTCTATTCAATGACCGATGTTTTAGGATTGGAATGATGAGCAGAACCCTCGTGCTGGTGCGTCACGGCCAAAGCGAATGGAATTTAAAGAACTGGTTCACCGGCTGGAAGGATCCCGATCTCTCGGAGCAGGGCGTCAGGGAAGCGCATGCGGCGGGAAAGCGGCTGAAGGCCAAGGGCTATGCCTTTGACGTGTGTTTCACCAGCGTGCTCACCCGGGCCCAGCACACCCTGAAAATCATGCTGGAGGAACTGGGCCAGACCGGCCTGCCGGAAACCCGCGACCAGGCACTCAATGAACGCGACTATGGCGAACTCACCGGCCTCAACAAGGACGACGCCCGCAAGAGATGGGGCGAGGAGCAAGTGCTGATTTGGCGCCGCTCATACGATGTGCCGCCGCCCGGCGGCGAAAGCCTGAAGGACACGCTGGCCCGCGCCCTTCCCTATTACATGATCCATATCCAGCCGCTGGTGCTTTCCGGCAAGCGCGTGCTCGTCTCGGCCCATGGCAATTCGCTCCGCGCCCTCATCATGGCCCTTGAGGGCCTGACGCCGGAGCAGATCCTCAAGCGCGAATTGGAGACCGGCGTTCCGGTTTGCTACAGGATCGGCGCTGACTCGCGGCCCATTTCGGTGGAAACACTGTCTGCATGATCATCCGCGAACTGACAAGTTCGGACTATGACGCCGCCGTGCCGAGGCTGGCAGAAATCCTGGTCGATGCGGTGGATTCCGGCGCCGGTGTCACTTTCATGCATCCCTTGCCGCAGGATGTGGCGGAAGCTTACTGGATGAAGCAGAAGGCGGACGTGGCTTCCGGCCAGACAACGGTCTTCGTCGCCGATGAAACCGGCGTGATCGGCGGCACCGTTATGCTGCAAAAGGTCTGGCCGCCCAACCAGCCCCACCGCTGCGAAGTGGCCAAGCTCCTGGTGCACCGTGATTTTCGCAGGCGTGGGCTTGCCACCCTGCTCATGCAGGCGCTGGAAGCAAAGGCGAAGGCCTCAGGATTTAAACTGATTACTTTCGATACCGTGGCCCAAAGCCCGGCAGAAACTTTTTACCGGCAGTTGGGCTTTACCTGTGCCGGCTACATCCCAAACTACGCCTATGCCAAGGGCAAGCTGGACGGCACGGCCCTGTTTTACAAAGAGCTGTAACTACGCCGCCATGGCTCCGGCTTCCCAACCCAGGATGGCGCGCTTGCGGGTGAGGCCCCAATGATAGCCGCCGAGCCCGCCGGATTTTTCCAGAACCCGGTGGCACGGCACCACGAAGGAAATGGGATTCTTGCCGACCGCAGTTCCGACGGCTCGTGCCGCTTTTGGTTTGCCGATGTGGCAGGCGATATCCGAATAGGTGGACGCCTTGCCGAAGGGAATGCGCAGGATTGTTTCCCACACCCGGATTTCGAAATCCGTGCCGATGAAGACAATCTTTAAGGGCTGGTCTGGCTGCCAGCGCTCCGCTTCAAAAATGCGCCTGGCATAGGAAGCGGTCGCCTGCTGGTCTTCCACGTAAGCGGCTTCCGGCCAGCGCGACGTCATGTCGGCCAAGGCGGATTTCTCCTTGCCATGGTCGGCAAAGGCAAGGCCCGCGAGGCCTTCGCTGGTGATCAGGATCAGCGCCCGGCCGAAGGGGCAGTCATGAAAGCCGTAACGGATGCTGAGGCCGCGGCCATGGGCCTTGTAGATGCCGGGTGACATGCCCTCATGGGTCACAAAGAGATCATGCAGGCGCCCTGGTCCTGAAAGCCCGAGCTCATAGGATGCGTCCAGAATGGAGGCCGAATCCCTGAGCAGCCCGCGGGCATGGTCAAGGGTGACCGCCTGCAGGAAGGCCTTGGGGCTGAGGCCCGCCCAGCGCGTGAACAGGCGCTGCAGGTGTGTGGGGCTGAGCCCTGCCTGGTCCGCCAGGGTTTCAAGCGAGGGTTGCTCGCGCCAGTTCTCGGAAATGAAAGCCAGCGTGTGTTTGACCAGATCGTAATCGTTCGTTTGCTTTTCCATGCTCCAAACCTAGGGCCGCCAGGGGCCGGGAACCACCCGATTCTTGCTCAGAAATGAGGATTTATCAGCGCCGCTTTCAGTGCGTTGGCGAAGGAAAGCCGCTCCTTCGCCCCCAGGAAACTGGCGATTTCCGTGCGTTTGCCGCCAAAGCGCAAATAGAGCGGGCCAACCAGTTCCCGCTCCGGGTCTTCTGCCAGTTCAACCCGTACCCAGCGCCTGGCAAAGCGCTGCTCCTGGGCCGGCATGTCTTCGGCAAGGCGCCGAAGCACCAGTTCATCGGCGGTGATTTCAATATGCTCGGCCCGCCTTGCATCGGCGAAATTGGCCCGGAAGGCACACCAGATCAGCGCCACATCGAGCCCCATGAAGCCCAGAACCGGCCAGGCCCCGATGAGATAAAAGACCATGCCAAGGGTGAAATTGAACCCGGCGATGACCAACATGAGGACAATGAAACCCTTGCGCGACAGGGAGCGGTGCGGCGTGAGGATGGCCCGCCAGGTTTTCGGCTTTGTGTCGTCCATGCTATGACCTTGTCAAACGCATCATTTGAGCAGGGATTTCATGGCAAAGGCAAGGCGCTTGAAGCCTCCGGAAATCGAGGAGATTTTCCGGCGCTTCCACGACATTGAACCGGAGCCAAAGGGCGAACTCAATTCCGTCAATGAATTTACCTTTCTGGTGGCGGTGGTGCTCTCGGCGCAAGCCACTGATATGGGCGTCAACCGCGCCACATCTGCACTTTTCAAAGCCGTCGATACCCCGGAAAAAATGCTGGCGTTGGGCGAAGAGGGTTTGCGCGATTACATCAAGTCTATCGGCCTCTACCGCGCCAAGGCCAGGAACGTCATTGCCCTCTCAAAAATTCTGGTGGAAAAGCATGGCGGCAAAGTCCCCGGCGAACGCGAAGCTTTGGAGGCTCTTCCCGGCGTGGGGCGCAAGACAGCCAATGTGGTTTTGAACATCGTCTTTGGAGAACCCACCATCGCCGTTGATACCCATCTCTTCCGCCTGGGCAACCGCACCGGGCTGGCCCCGGGGAAATCACCCTATGACGTGGAAAAAGGGCTGCTGAAGGCCATTCCCGAAAAATATCTGCGCCATGCCCATCACTGGCTGATCCTCCATGGCCGCTACGTCTGCAAGGCGCGCAGGCCCGAATGCTGGCGCTGCCATATGGCTGACATATGCCAGTTCAGGGAGAAGACGCCCGCACCTGTTTGAAAATGTGGGTGAAGTAGGAGGTGGCGAACAGCGGCACCACCAGATTTACAACTGGAATGACCGACAGGATGGCGGGCGCAAATCCCGCCGCAAGAATCCGCGGCGTGTTGATCTTGCGAAGCTGGCGCGCCTCGTCGACGGTCATGTGCCGCATGGCAATCATCTCGAAAAATTCCCGCGACAGGAGATAAGCATTGGCAATGATGAGGGCCAATGCGCCGATGCCGGTGAAGACCAGCGGCAGCACCGCGATGTTCACCAGAAGAATGACGAGGGCAAACTGCAACGAAGTCTGCAACGCGCGGAACCCTGAAAGCGGCGTGCCCTTCGGATCCCGGCCATAATGCTTGGCTTCCACCCGGCCGGCGACATCATCGAGATAGAGGCCGGCGAAGATCGCGGTGACCGGCGCCATCATGAAGAAGAAGGCCACGAGCAGAACCAGAAATGTGCCGATGCCTGCGAGGGTTTCGGCCCAGGGCCAGGGCAGGGACAAAAGGTAGGATAGAAGAACCTCCACGCCAATCAGGATGGCGATAAAGAGTCCCAGTGTCATGCCGACGGCCCTGAACAGGATGGCGCGGAAGTCCCGTGACATGAGGTCGCCCAGGGCTTTGAAAGCGGCTGTAATCATGGGCGCGTAGGTAGGGCTTCGGGCTTGCCTCCGCAAGTGGCTTCCGCTACGGCCTGTGCTGAATTCGGGAGATTTTGTATCGTGCAGGCTGAAATTGATGTTCTGACAATTGGCAACGCGATTGTCGATGTGATTGCCAAGGTCGATGACGCCTTCGTGCAGAAGAACGGCCTGGTCAAGGGCTCGATGAACCTCATCGATGAGGCCCGCGCCGAGGCGCTCTATGCCAGCATGGGGCCGGCCATCGAAATCTCCGGCGGCTCGGCCGGAAACACCGCGGCGGGTGTGGCTTCCTTCGGCGGCAAGGCGGCCTATTTCGGCAAGGTGAAAGCCGATCAGCTCGGCGGCATCTATGCCCACGACATGCGGGCCCAGGGCGTGCGCTTTGAATCGAAGCCCGCAACCGATGGACCGGCCACGGCGCGCTCCTTCATCCTGGTGACGCCCGAGGGCGAGCGCACCATGAATACCTATCTCGGCGCCTGCGTGCATCTCACCACTGCTGACGTTGATGAGAACACTGTTTCCGCCGCCAAAGTCACCTACATGGAAGGCTATCTCTGGGACAGGCCGGAAGCCAAGGAGGCCTTCAAGCTGGCGGCGAAAATCGCGCGCAAAGCAGGCAGGCTCACCTCAATCACGCTCTCCGATTCCTTCTGCGTTGAGCGCCACCGCGAGAGCTTTCTCGAACTGATCCGCAAGGACATCGACATCGTCTTTGCCAATGAAAACGAAATCAAGTCGCTCTACCTGACGCAGAATTTTGACGGCGCGTTGCAGGCGCTGCGCAAGGATTGTGAAATCGCCGTGGTGACACGCTCGGCCCTAGGCAGCGTGGTGGCCCATGGCGACGATGTCCTGGTGGTTCCGGCCATCGCCGTTCCAAAGGTGGTGGATGTGACGGGTGCGGGCGACCTCTACGCCGCAGGCTTTCTTTTTGGTTACACGCAAGGCTTCGGCAATGCCCGCTCGGCGCAATTGGGCAGTCTCGCCGCCGCCGAAGTCATTTCCCACGTGGGCGCCCGTCCCGAAGTCAATCTCAGGGCTCACGCGAAAGAAGCGGGCCTGCTCTAACCCGTCGTATCTTCAGCCCCGTCATCGGAGCCTGGTTTCTGCTTCACGTGAATGCGGATGCGTTTGACCCGCCGCGCGTCCGACTGCAGGATCTCGAATTCCAGGCCGCTTGGATGCTTGATGATTTCGCCGCGTGTCGGAACCTTGCCCGCCATCTCGAAAATAAGGCCGCCGAGGGTGTCGGCTTCGTCCTCTTCCTCGTCCGAGAGAAGGTCTACGCCGAGCAACTCGTCAACCACGGAGATTTGCACCCGCGCATCGGCAACGAAGGTGCTGTCATCGTGGCGCTTGATCAATTGCTCGTCGTCGGTGTCGTGCTCATCGGAGATGTCGCCGACGATTTCCTCGACCAAGTCTTCGATGGAAATAAGCCCGTCGCTGCCGCCATATTCGTCGATGACGATGCCCATGTGGATATGCGTGGCCTGCATCTTGAGCAGCAGGTCAGCGGCCGGCATCGAAGGCGGCACGAAGAGCACTTCCCGGTAGATGCCCGATTGCTTGACCGGCAGCGCCAGGTCCTTGGCCGAGATGTTGATGCCCGGATTCTTTGCCTTGGTTTTTGATTTGGCCCCGCGCATCGACATCCAGCGCATGAAGTCCTTCACGTGGATCATGCCGGCGACGTCATCAAGGGTCTCGCGGTATACCGGAAGCCGCGAATGGTTGGCTTCGTTGAATTTGGCGAGCAGCTCGCGCATCGTGGCGCTGTCGTCGATGGCGATGATGTCGGCCCGCGGCACCATCACGTCGTCGACGCGTAGGTCGGAAAACTTGATCAGGTTGCGCATCATCGACCTGGTTTCCTGGCCGGGACC
This sequence comes from Hyphomicrobiales bacterium, assembly GCA_016792825.1. Taxonomy (GTDB): domain Bacteria; phylum Pseudomonadota; class Alphaproteobacteria; order Rhizobiales; family Aestuariivirgaceae; genus Aestuariivirga. The sequence goes on along the minus strand of JAEUMI010000086.1, from coordinate 24,443 downwards.
GTCCTGCGGATTCTGCGCCTGGTGGGTGTCGATGACGCTTTCAAGGTCCTCGCGCAGGCCCTTGTCCCGGGAGGCGGAAAACTTGTTCAGGAATTTCCGGAGAAAACCCTCCCCGACGGGGACGGGCGGCGGTGTCGTTTCGTTACTCATGGTGTATAGGGATTTCCCATTCCCAGTTCGGAAAGTATCATGATTTCGCGGGCCTCCATGGCCCCGGCTTCGTCATCGTTTTCATGGTCGTATCCTAGCAGATGCAATACGCCGTGTACGATCAAATGCGTGACATGGTGAGCGAAGGGCTTTTTCTGCGCCAGCGCCTCCCGGGAAATGACGCCGTAAGCCAGCGCAATGTCGCCAAGGGGCCGGGGTTCGCCCGCCGGTACCGGGGTTTCGGCGGGAACCGGAAATGACAGGACATTGGTGGGCCCTGCCTTGCCGCGCCACTGCCCGTTCATCTCGGCAATCCGCGCATCCGAGGTAAAGAGCAGGCCGATTGCCACATCATCATCCGGCAGCACGGCCAAAACCGCAGTTCGGGCAAGCCCGCGGAGATTGGGAACCGCGCGCCATTCCCGGTCGTCAATACTGATGTCGAGGTTCATCGCGATTGGGAGAGACTTTTAACCTTGGCTCCCAGCTTGTCATAGGCGGCAACAATCCGTCCGACCAGCGCGTGCCTGACGATGTCGCTGGTGGAGAACCTGATTTGTTCCGTGCCCTGAACCCCTTTCAGGACCCGCAGGGCGTCGTCCAGGCCGGAACTTGCGCCAGACGGCAGGTCAACCTGGCTGGGGTCGCCGGTGATTACCATGCGGCTGCCTTCGCCGAGCCTGGTCAGGAACATCTTCATCTGCTGCGGCGAGGTGTTCTGCGCCTCGTCGAGAATGATGAAGGCGGACGCCAGGGTGCGGCCGCGCATGAAGGCAAGCGGCGCGATTTCAATCTGGTTCTCGGCCAGGCCCTTGGTAACCAGCGCCGCCGGCATCATGTCGTAAAGCGCATCATAGAGCGGGCGCAGATAGGGATCGACCTTGTCCTTCATGTCACCGGGCAGGAAGCCCAGGCGCTCGCCCGCTTCAACGGCGGGACGCGACAGGATGATCCGGTCCACTTCGCCATTCATCAGGGCTTCGGCCGCACAGGCGACCGCCAGATAGGTCTTGCCCGTGCCCGCCGGGCCGATGCCGAACACCAATTCGTTCTTGCGTATGGCTTCCACATAATTTTTCTGCATGGGCGTGCGCGGCATCACCAGCTTGCGCCGCGTGCGCACCGTGCCTTCCTTGACCTCCTTGTCATGAACCGACTGATTCATGCGGATTGCCCCTTCAACTTCGCCGCGGTTGACTTCAAGGCCGCGGCGCGCCCGCTGGTAAAGTTGTGATAGCACGTTCTTGGCGCCGTCGCGCGCCGGGCCCATGCCGCGGATCGACACGCGGTTGCCGCGCGGCGTGATGGCCACGCCCATGCGGTGCTCGATCAGGGCGATGTGTTCGTCGTGTTCGCCGAATAAAAGTGAGAGCAGGCGGTTGTCGTCAAAAGCGAGGGTGAGTGTGTCGTGGTCGTCCGCACTGGGGCTGGACTTGAGCGTTGCGAGCTGGGCGGCACTGGCTTGCGAATTCAACTGTGGCTTTCTCCTGTTGTTGCTTCCGACCTCAGAATCATGCTTCGACCAATTCAATATGGCCCGAAAGGCTGTTTGTGCCAACACTATCTATTTTAACCTCCAGAACAGCCCCAATTTGGGCCTTTTGGCCATTGACGTGTACCGGCTGCAGGTATGGTGAACGCCCCATGAGCTGACTTGGTTCCCGGCCCGGTTTTTCAAGGAGAACCGGCAAAGATCTGCCCACGCAGGAGCGGTTGAAGGCGGTTTGCTGGGCATGGATCAGGGCCTGGATGCGGGCCAGCCGCTCGGCCACCACCTCATCGGGCACCTGATCGGGATCCTCGGCGGCAGGCGTCCCGGGTCGCGGCGAATACTTGAAGCAATAGGCGCTGGCGTAACCCACCTCTTCAATGAGAGTCAGGGTATCTTCAAAATCCGCATCCGTTTCGCCGGGGAAGCCCACGATGAAATCACCCGACAGTGCCATGTCGGGCCGTGCCGCCCGAACCTTTGCGACAGTGTCCATGTAGGCGGCCGTACCGTGGCCCCGGTTCATCGCTTTCAGGATGCGGTCGCTGCCGCTTTGAACCGGCAGATGCAGGAAGGGCATGAGCTTCGGGTTGCTGGCATGGGCCTCGATCAACGCTTCGTCCATATCCCTCGGATGGCTTGTGGTATAACGCAAGCGCTTGATACCGGAAATGTGTGACAGCTTTGCGATGAGCCCCGCCAGCGACAGGCCCTCGCCGTGATAGGCATTGACGTTCTGTCCCAGCAGTGTGATCTCGCGTACCCCCGCATCGGCAAGCCTGCGGGCTTCCCGTTCGATCTGTGACGGCGGGCGCGAGAATTCGGCGCCGCGCGTATAGGGCACCACGCAGAAGCTGCAGAACTTGTCGCAACCCTCCTGCACCGTGAGAAAGGCCGAGACATTCCGGTGGAGGACCCGGTTAGCATTCTGCTGTTCCAGCGCCACGAACTTGTCTTCCGCCGGAAAATCCGTTTCGACAATCGCGTCTCCGGTTTTGAGCCGCCGCGCGATGAGGTCCGGAAGGCGGTGATAGGTCTGCGGGCCAAAGACCAGGTCAACGGTCTTGGCCCGGCGGATGATTTCCGCGCCTTCCGCCTGGGCCACGCAGCCCGCCACTGCTACCAGCATCTCGCCGCCAGACTCCGCCTTGGCTTTCTTGAGGCGCTTCATCCGGCCAAGTTCCGAATAGACTTTTTCCGCCGCATGCTCACGGATATGGCAGGTATTGAAGATCACCAGATCGGCCAGATCGGGAACCGGCGTTTCCGCATAGCCCATGCCCTTCAGCGTATCGCGCATGCGCTCGCTGTCATAGACATTCATCTGGCAGCCATAGGTTTTAACGTAAACCGACTTTGGGGTCACAGTCATGGCCGTGTGCTAGCTCATTTTCGCCCGCCCGTGAAGCGTGTCCACCAGGCCGCGCCTGACCGCCTCTTCCGCCTTTTTGGCCAGGGTTTTCCGGTCGCCATGATCGGCCGTGGAGAGCGGCGCATGGCAGACGATGTTGACCTCGATTGGCCCCTGGGCCATGGCGGCCCAGAGATGCGGCGGCATCTCCATGTCGCCATACCAGGCATAGAGCGGCCGCAGATGGCGCGGCATCGGCAGGGCCCGGTGACCTGTATAGACAACGCTCAGGGGTTGAACTGCGACATTGGAATTTTCTACAGCCGAAAAGAAAGTTGATTTGAAGGGAAGTACCCGCGTGCCGTCGCCCGAGGTGCCTTCCGCAAACAGCACCAGCATGTCGCCGGCTGCGAGCCGCTCGCGCATTTCATCGCGTGAAGCGCGGCTCGTGTGGCGTCGCGCGCGATCAACAAACACGGTGCGCTGCAGCCGCGCCAGCGCCCCGAACAAGGGCCAGGTATTTATATCATGCCTGGCAATGAAGGACACCGGCGCCAGCGAACTGAGGATCACGATATCAAGCCAGGACACATGATTTGCCGCAAATATCGCCGGCCCCTGCTGCAGCGTTTCGCCGTCGCGCCTTACCCGGACCCCGAGGATGCGCAGGACGAGGCGATGATAGTGCATGGGGAAGCGCCGGGCCATGCGCGGCCAGAACCAGATGAAGAGCTGCTGAACCGGCATGAGCGGAAGCGTGACGCCGGCAAAGGTCAGCAGCACCAGCGTGGCGCGGAACCGGCTCACGGCTGCAGGCCCTTGCGCATGATGAGAGCATCTTCGCGTTTGCCATCGCTGCGCGCGTAATAGTTCTTCCGGGCGCCGGCTTTTTCGAATCCCCTGGACCCGTATAGCGCCAGCGCCGCATGATTTGAAACGGCGACCTCAATGAAAAGGGACTTCACGCCGCCGCTCTTGAGAACACTTTCGAGGTGCTGCATCAGCAGCTTGCCATGCCCCTTCCGGCGAAATTCCGGGCGGGTGCAGATTGTCAAAACCTCCGCTTCATCAACGGCTGCGCGAAACAGCACGAAGCCCATCGGGTTGTTCTGGCTTGAAACAAGAATGGCCTGCGTGCCGGGAACCGCCAGCATACCGTGGAAATCCGTTTCACTCCACCGCGTCGCGAAACTTTCACCATGAAGTTCCGCCAGCAGTTTTGCCGCCGCTTGCCCCATCGTGCTGAACGAAATTTTCATGGCCTGCGGCTTCACATCCGGCGGTCGCAAGTAAAGCGGTTCCGGCGGCACAGGGGATGGCGGAATGCTCGCAGCGAGTTTCACAAAATTCCTGGCAACCGGCAGGTCACCGGCATCACTACGCACATGTTGCTTGTCAGTCTTTTCCAGCAGCAGGTCTGCCGCTGTTCCAAGCATCTTCACCGGATAAGTTGGTATGAGTTTGTGTGCTTCAGCCAGTTTGACAATGACCGGCGCGATCAACTCACGTCCCGATGCGTCATAAGACGCGAAATAAATTTCGTTGGCCCGCGCATCTGCTGCAACCACGGTGGGAAGATCGCCTGCCGTTTCATTGCAGGCGATTGCTGCCAGAGAATTGATGCCGGTGACGGGAATGCTGAGCGCAACGCCCAGGCCCCGCGCCATGGCAAGCCCGATGCGGACCCCGGTGAAGGTGCCGGGGCCTATCGTGACCGCGATGCGGGCAAGGCCTTTGAACGCAACGCCCGCCGATGCCATGGTTTCCTGCACCATGGGCGCCAGGGCTTCCGCCTGGCCCCGGTCCATGAAGTCATGGCGCGAAGCCAGCACGAGCCCGGGGCCAGCGTCATAAACGCAGACCGAGCAGGCCGCCATTGAAGTGTCCAGGGCAAGGATAAGCATTATGCTGCTTGATAGGCCGCAATGATGAAAAGATGCAAGTTCACGCGCTAGGGATGAATAACGCCCTTGCGCAGGATCAGGTTGCCGTAAAGCCTTCGTTCGCCCGAGGCCACGATGGCGTAGCAGGCCTTCACCCGGTTATAGAAATCCGAGCTCACCAGTACCGAAATTTTTTGCTTTGGCTCGTATTTTTTAAGGATCTCTTCAAAGTCCGCAAACACCGGCTCCAGGCGCTTGGCGTCTCCGCCGGCCGCCGGCCGGAACACGGCTTCGGGGACGAATGCGTCCACCGGCATCACCGAGAGGATGGCTTCGACAATCCGCGGCGCATCGTGGCCATCCATGCGCACCAATCTCCTGGCGTCCGTTTCAGCCGGATAATTGCCGTCCACCACGGCAATCTCGTCGCCGTGCCCCATGCCGCGCAGCACCGCCAGCAGCTCCGGCCCCAGCACCGGATCAATGCCCTTGAGCATTTAGAACGCCTCCTTGAACAGCACGTCACGGTCGATGATGTAATTGGCGAAGAGCGAAAGGCTGGCGGCCCCCATGGCGCGCGCGTCGGCCCCGATGCTGCCCTCTTCGATGCTGAATGGCGGCAGCCCGCGCAGATCCTGTCGCGAAAGGGCGGTACGGGTTTTTTGCACCAAGTCGGTCCGCACCTTGGCGGGCATCGCACCGTCAATGATGATCGCATCAAAATCGATGATCGACATGGTGGCCACGGCGGCGAAGGCGAGGCTCCTGGCGGTTTGCTCGAGCCAGACATCAAGAGCTGGGCCAATCTCACCCCAATCCTCGGGCGAACGCGCAAGCAGCATGGGATCTCGCCCCTCCGCCTGCAGGCGGTTCTCCAGAACATAGAGACTGGCGTTGTGGGTCAGTTGCTGCGGGCTGCCGTCGGGTGTCATCATCGGAAATGAACCAAGGGCCCCCGCATAGCCAGCCTTCCCCGGAAAAATATGGCCGTTGATGACAACCCCGCCGCCGACAAAATAGCCGACGAAGAAATAAGCATAGCTGTTGAACCGGTTTCCCCTGCCAAACAGCAGCTCGGCCGCACAGGCCGCCGTTGCGTCATTGCTGAAATGCACCGGCCAGCCGCCCAGCTTGGCAATTTCTGCGGCAATATCGAAGTCGCGCCAGGCCTCCAGAACCTCATGCGAGGCGCCTATCTCTTCTTCCCAGTTCCAGAGCTCGAAGGGTGTTGCAATGCCGAGGCCGCTGATCCGGCTCTTCTGTTCCGGCGAAAGGCCCGACAATAGGCCCTCAAGTTCGACCGCAACAAAATCCATGATCTTTTGCGGCGTGGGAAAAACATAGGGCTGGTGCACCTTGCGCCGCACTTTCCCGGTGAGGTCCAGCAAGATGAGATCGCCGGAGCGCCGCCCGATCTTGAGGCCAATGGAAAAGGCCCCGTCCGGGTTGAGCGAAAAGGGCACAAGCGGCTGGCCAACCTTGCCGCGCTGCGGCGTTTCCTTGATCAGGAGCTGGTCGGTTTCCAGTTGCCGGACGATGACTGAAACCGTTTGTGCCGAAAGCCCCGTCAGCCGGGCGATCTCGGCCTTGGGCAGGCTGCCATGCCGGCGGATGAGCGAAAGGGCCAGGCGTTCATTGTAGAGGCGCACGCCGTTTTGCGTCGTTCCACGGGCCAGCGTGGGGCCTTTGCCCAATACCTGCCCGCCAATCGCCCAATCCATCGTCACGCCCGTCCACCTGTTTGGAATTTATGCAAATGGCCCGCAGGTTGCTGAAATTTTGACTTTCCCGTAGGGGCAGAACCTTGTCAATCAATAAATCACGCGGATTTATTTATTGACTCTTGGCAAGGAATTCGCTCAATTCCGCAAATGGAACAGGACTCACCGGCATGATCCTGACTCCGCTTCGAGAAGTGACTGGACTTAAATCGTCGACGAAGTTAGACTAAATTTTACATAAGTAATAAGACTTATGTATGTAATTGTACTTAACTAAGCCCAAAAATGGGCGCGTACCATGGGAGAATCATAGTGAAAACAATTCTGAAATCCGCTGCCGCCGCCGCTGTCCTGCTCAGCTTTGCCAGCGTTGCCCCGGCTCAGGCCGCCGGCATTGGCGCCTGCCTCATCACCAAGACCGACACTAATCCCTTCTTCGTCAAGATGAAGGAAGGTGCGACCGCCAAGGCAGCCGAACTCGGCGTTGACCTCAAGGCTTATGCCGGCAAGGATGACGGCGACAATGAAGGCCAGGTTGCCGCTGTTGAAACCTGCATCGCCGACGGCGCTAAAGGCATTCTGATCACGCCGTCTGACACCAAGGCCATCGTGCCGACCATCCAGAAGGCCCGTGATGCCGGCATTCTGGTGATAGCACTTGATACGCCGCTTGACCCAATCGAAGCAGCAGACCAGACCATGGCCACCGACAACTTCCAGGCCGGCTTCCTGATCGGCGCCTATGCCAAGGCAAAGCTCGGTGATGCCGCCAAGGATGCCAAGATCGGCTTCCTCGACATCAACTCCAAGCAGGTCACCGTTGACGTGCTGCGCGACCAGGGCTTCATGAAAGGCTTCGGCATCGACGTGAAGGATCCGAACGTGATCGGTGACGAGGATGATCCGCGCATCGTTGGCCACGACTACACCGACGGCAACCCTGCCGGCGGGCGCAAGGCCATGGAGAATCTTCTCCAGATCAATCCGGACATCAACGTGATCCACACCATCAATGAACCGGCCGCCGCCGGCGCCTACGAAGCGCTGAAGGCTGTTGGCAAGGAAGGGCAAGTGCTGATCATGTCGGTTGACGGCGGTTGCCCCGGCGTGAAGGACGTGGCTGCCGGAATCATCGGCGGCACCTCGCAGCAGTATCCGCTGCTCATGGCTTCGATGGGCGTTGAAGCGATCAAGAAATTCGCCGACACCGGCGAGAAGCCAGGCGTCACCGAAGGCAAGAACTTCTTCGACACCGGCGTTGCCTTGATCACCGATGCGCCGGTTGAAGGTGTTCCTTCCATCGACACAAAGGAAGGCCTCGCCAAGTGCTGGGGTTGATCTCGGGCAAATTTCAGTGAATGATAACTGAAACACGGAAGGGCGGCCCACGTGGCCGCCTTTTCTATAATAAGCGAAGGCGTGGAAAAACGCGGGGCAGGGAGTTGGGAATGGCCAAAGCGCAGGAATTTGAAAAAGTTCTCGAACAGAGCGACATGTCGGCAGCCTCGTTCGAATCGCACATAAAATCCCCGCTCGAGAAAGCCCAGCATTTCCTGCATTCAAGCCAGGCGGCGGTGCCGCTCATCGTGCTCATACTTTCGATCGCCGTCTTTGGTATCCTGGTCGGCGGCAAATTCTTCAACGCCTTCTCACTGACCCTCATTCTGCAGCAGGTTGCCATTGTCGGCATTGTCGGCGCGGCCCAGACGCTGGTCATTCTCACCGCCGGCATCGACCTGTCGGTCGGCGCCGTCATGGTGCTCTCCTCCGTCGTCATGGGGCAGTTCACCTTCCGCTACGGCATACCGGTCCCTATCTCGATTCTTTGCGGCCTTGCGTGCGGCGCGCTGTGCGGCTTCATAAACGGCTGGCTGATCGCCAAGATGAAACTGCCGCCTTTTATTGTGACGCTCGGCACCTGGCAGGTCTTCAACGCCACCAAGTATCTCTATTCAAAGAACGAAACGATCCGCGGCCAGGATATCGAAGCCCAGGCCCCGCTGCTGCAGTTGTTCGGCATCCAAATCAAATTTGGCGGCGCGGTCATTACCCTCGGCGTCATCTTCATGGTGCTGCTGGTGGTCTTTCTTTGGTACATTCTCAATTATACCGCCTGGGGCCGCAGGCTCTATGCGGTGGGCGATGATCCCGAAGCAGCTCAACTCACCGGTATCCGCGTCGACCGCATGCTGATCGCCGTCTACACGCTTTCAGGCCTCATCTGCGGCTTTGCCGGCTGGGTGCTGATCGGCCGGATCGGCTCTGTCTCGCCAACGTCGGGCGAATTCTCCAACATCGAGTCAATCACCGCCGTGGTGATCGGCGGCATCTCGCTCTTCGGCGGACGTGGCTCCATATTGGGCATGATCTTCGGCGGCCTCATCGTCGGCGTTTTCTCCCTGGGTTTGCGCCTTCTCGGAACCGACCCGCAATGGACCTACTTCCTGATCGGCGTCCTCATCATCGGCGCGGTTGCAATCGACCAATGGATCAGAAAGGTTTCGGGTTAAGCATCATGGCAAAGAAAGCAAAAGCAGACGAGCCCGTTCCGCTTCTCACCGCCCGCGGCCTGGTCAAGCGCTATGGCCGCGTCACCGCCCTAGACCACGCGGACTTCGATCTTTACCCCGGCGAAATCCTCGCCGTGATCGGCGACAACGGGGCGGGAAAGTCATCACTCATCAAGGTGATTTGCGGTGCCGTGCTGCCGGACGAAGGCGAGATCAAGCTCGACGGCATGACTCTGAATTTCAAGTCGCCCATTGAAGCCCGTGATGCCGGGATCGAAACCGTTTATCAGAATCTCGCCCTGTCGCCGGCACTCTCCATTGCCGACAACATGTTCCTTGGGCGTGAAGTGCGCAAGCCCGGCTTGCTCGGAAGCCTCTTCCGCATGCTTGACCGTTCGACGATGGAGCGGCGCTCCCGCGAGAAGCTCACGGAGCTCGGCCTCATGACCATTCAGAACATTGGCCAGGCGGTTGAAACCCTGTCCGGCGGCCAGCGCCAGGGTGTGGCCGTGGCCCGCGCCGCGGCCTTTGGCTCAAAGGTGATCATCATGGATGAACCTACCGCTGCCCTGGGCGTGAAGGAATCCCGCCGCGTCCTTGAACTGATTCTCGACGTGAAGCGCCGCGGCCTGCCCATCGTGCTGATTTCCCACAACATGCCCCATGTCTTCGAAGTCGCCGACCGCATTCACATTCACCGCCTGGGCCGGCGTCTCTGCGTCATCGATCCCAAGAAATACAGCATGTCGGATGCGGTGGCCTTCATGACCGGCGCCAAGACCCCGCCCAAGGAACTTCTGGCGGCCTCATAGGGTCCGGGCTTCGTAGGCCAGTTCAGCGAATTTCGTGCGCAGCGCCGCTGCGGTGAAAACCGGCGTATGGAATTCCATCCGCAGGCTCTGCTCGTGCAGCCCAATTTCCGCGCCATCCGGATCAATCGCCAGAACCCGCCAGGGTCCGGGCTGGGCCTTCAAAATCTTCGTGGCATAAAGATGGATGGCTTCCGCATGATCATTGTTCATGTGTTCGATCGCTGACATCTCCAGGGCCTCCATTTCCGTAGCAACCGGAAACACCTCGTCCGGGGTTAAGGTTTCAATGCGGCCGAAGCCGGCAACCCCATGGATGGCCGTGGGGCTCAACCGCCAGAAAGAGAAATCGGGAAAATCCGCATAAAGTGCAGCCTGCGGATGGCGCGCCAGATAGCGCCGCCTGAGGTTGGCGTCTTCAACCCTTTCAAAGCGCCCCAGCACGGTCACCCGTGGGCCCACCAAGGCGTCTCCTTTAGCCGGAAGCTCGCCTGCCAGTACGCTGCTCCGGGCATCCACCTCAAGGTTTTGCGTGTGCCAGGCCAGGCGTGAAATCAGGATAAGAGGCCTGCCGGCACCGTCGGTGGCGATGTTTGCTAGGGAGCCATAGGGCGTGCCGTCGCCTCGCGTCAGGGTGGAAAGCGAGCAGGTTCGTGCCCGGCGCAGTAGCTGGCGCATGGCGGTTGCAGAAAAGCTTGGTTTTTCAGACATTTAATCAACATTACTCATTTGTCATGCAGGCCTTCTTTGCGGTTTGCCACAATTTGTTCTAGTTTCATCCATAGAGGCGGCCGACAGGATCAACAACGGAATGAACAAGAAAATGGCAATGATTGCATTGGTCGACGACGATCGCAATATTCTGACCTCGGTGGGCATGGCGTTGGAAGCTGAGGGCTATGCGGTCCAGAAATACAATGACGGGGCCGCGGCTCTCCAAGGCCTGCAGGACCAGCCGCCGGACATGGCGATCTTCGATATCAAGATGCCGCGCATGGACGGCATGGAACTGCTCCGCCGCATCCGCCAGAAAACCGACCTTCCGGTGATCTTCCTCACTTCCAAGGACGACGAGATCGACGAACTCTTCGGCCTCAAGATGGGGGCCGATGATTTTATCAAGAAGCCCTTTTCCCAGCGCCTGCTGGTGGAGCGGGTGAAAGCGGTTTTGCGCCGCGCCGGAGCCAAGGATGGCACAGCACCCGTCGTCGATGCGGCCAAGGTCATCGAGCGCGGCAAGCTTGCCATGGATCCGGACCGCCATTCCTGCACCTGGGACTCAAGGCCCGTCACCCTCACCGTCACCGAATTCCTCATCCTGCAGTCGCTGGCCCAAAGGCCGGGCATTGTGAAAAGCCGCGATGCCCTGATGGATGCCGCCTATGATGACCAGGTCTATGTGGATGACCGCACTATCGACAGCCACATCAAGCGCCTGCGCAAGAAATTCAATCAGGTCGACGAGGCCTTTGATGGTATTGAAACCCTTTATGGTGTTGGCTATCGTTTCAAGGAACAATAGGACGTCCCCCCGTGTGAGGGTGCGAAATGCTCGATAAGACTGCCGCACCTGAGGCCCTTGAACGCAGCGAAAGCGACGAGGGCCAGGAGGTTGAAAGTTTCGACCTGCCCGCCGAAGGCCGCCGCGGCCTCTTGCACCGCTTTGCCCCCCAGCGGCTGGTCAGCCGCATCGTTCTCCTCAATCTTCTTGGCCTCGTCATCCTGGTCACCGGCATTCTCTACTTCAACCAGTTCCGCCAGGGGCTGATTGACGCCCGCGTGCAGAGTCTCACCACCCAGGCCCAGATCATAGCCGCTGCCGTGGCGGGATCGGCCAGCGCCGATACGGGTTCCATCGTCATTAACCCGGATTCGCTGGAAGACTACGCCGATCCCTATGCGCCCGATGCCGACCAGCTCGACAGCCTTGATTTCCCCATCAATCCGGAAACCACCGGCCCGGTGCTGCGCCGCCTGCTGGCCAACTCAACCATCCGTGGACGGATAATCGACCCCGAGGGCAATCTCGTCGTTGACAGCAGGTTCCTCTACGGCGGCGGCGACATCATCCAGTCTGATCTTCCGCCCCGCAACGCCCAGCCGCCGAACATCCTCATTCGCTGGTGGAACGCGGCTTTTGACTGGTTCTTCGCCTATGACTATCCGCTGCAGCGCGAATACAGCCTCGACAACGGCAAGGATTTCCCGGAAGTGGCGGCTGCCCTCAACGGCGCCGTGGTGAGCGTGGTGCGTCTCGATGAAAAGCGCGACATCATCGTTCTGGTGTCGGTTCCGGTGCAGCGTTTCCGTGCGGTCCTCGGCGCCCTGGTGCTCTCCACTTCGGGCGGCGAAATCGACGACGTTCTGCGTGCCGAGCGCCGCGTCGTGCTCCTCACCTTCGGCTTCGTGGCCCTCGTGACCATTCTTCTCTCGGTATTCCTGGCAGGCACCATCGCCGAGCCCATTCGCCGCCTTTCGGCCGCCGCCGAGCGGGTACGCCGCGGCATCAACAAGCGCGTTGAGATTCCCGACTTCACCGCCCGGCGCGACGAGATCGGCCATCTCTCGGGGGCGCTGCGTGACATGACCGGCGCGCTTTACAACCGCATTGATGCCATAGAGGCCTTTGCCGCCGATGTAAGCCACGAACTCAAGAATCCACTCACCTCGCTGCGCAGCGCCGTTGAGACCCTGGCCATGGTGAAAACCGATGAGCAGCGCGCCAGGCTTGTCGAGATCGTCAAGCATGACGTGCGCCGGCTCGACCGCCTCATCACCGATATCTCCGATGCCTCGCGCCTCGATGCGGAACTGGCCCGCGCTGAGACAAATCCGGTTGACGTGGCCCGACTTCTCGGCGCGATCACGACCCTTGCCAATGAAACCCGCAAGGAGAACCAGGCGGAAATTGTCCTGCAGGTGATTCCGGCGGGAAGCAACCTTGATCCGTTGCTCGCCTTTGTCGTTCTTGGCCACGAGTCGCGGCTGAGCCAGGTCTTCCGCAATCTCATCGACAATGCCCGCTCCTTCACCGTTGAAAATACCCGGATCCACGTCCGGGTCCGGCGCTCCGGCCGCGATGTCGAGATCCGCGTGGAAGACCAAGGGCCCGGCATCCGGCCCGACAATCTTGATCGTATCTTTGAGCGTTTTTACACCGACCGCCCGGAAGGCTCATTCGGCAAGAATTCCGGCCTCGGCCTGTCCATCTCCAAGCAGATAGTCGAGGCCCACAAGGGCCGGATCTGGGCCGAGAACCGCTATGGCCGGGCTCCGGAGGGCGTGGAAAAGCCGGTGCTAGGCGCGAGATTCGTGGTGCGCCTTCCCGCCATTGCCGATGACTGGACGCCGCCCGGAAAGAAATGATGACAGAGTCCCACCTCCTCCTGCATGGAACCTGCGTCAGTGTCGGGGGCGCGGGCGTGCTGATTCTGGGCGCTCCCGGAGCCGGAAAATCCGGCCTGGCGCTCAGGCTCATCGATGAGCCGGGCTATGGAATATCCGGCCTTCTCCTGCGCGGCGAGCTTGTGGCCGATGATCAGGTCGTCGTCACCCGCGTGGCGGACAGGCTGATGGCAACGGCTCCTGCCTCGCTTCGTGGCAAACTGGAAATCCGCGGCCTCGGCATTGTCTCCCTGGCAACGCTTCCTTCCGTCGCCCTGGCGCTTGTGGTGAAGCTTCAGGACCATTCAGCCATTGAACGCCTCCCCGATGGCCGGAGTTTTGACATTCTGGGCCTGGCTCTTCCGCTGGTTGAAATTGATGCAAGCATGGCTTCAAGCCCGGCCCGCATTCGCGCCGCGCTGAACTGGCTGAAACTGCCCCCTGCTGCCCGTGAAACTGTTGCACTGCGGCATGGATAAGGGCAATGTGCGCGGCTTAAAACGCCAAATGAGGCATGATCCGGCAATGTGTGATTTCGCAGCTTTCAGATGATAGGCCTCGTTCTCGTAACCCATGGGCGTCTTGCCGATGAATTTGTCTATGCCCTGGAGCATATTGTCGGCAAACAGGAGATGGTTGCCGCCGTGGCCATCGGTCCCGAGGATAAAATGGAAGTGCGCCGCGGCGATATCGCCGCAGCGGTGAAGTCCGTCGATACCGGCGAAGGCGTGATCATCCTGACCGATATGTTTGGCGGCACGCCATCAAACCTGGCGATCTCGCTCCTCGAAGAGGGCCGCGTCGAAGTCGTGGCCGGATTGAATCTGCCCATGCTGGTGAAACTGGTGCGGGTGCGAAAGGACTCCAACCTTCACAAATGCGCCGCCGCCGCCCAGGATGCGGGCCGCAAATACATCAACATCGCCAGCCAGATCCTGGGGGATTGATGGCGGCGCTGGTCAGGGAACTGGAAATCATCAATGAGCGCGGCCTGCACGCCCGCGCCTCGGCGAAATTCGTGAAATGCGCCGAGGGATTTGACGCCAACATCACCGTGAGCCGTGACGGCCATTCGGTTCCGGCAACCTCCATCATGGGGCTCATGATGCTGGCTGCCGCCAGGGGAACCTCGATCAGCGTAGAGGCCTCGGGCCCCGAGGCCGAGGCCGCCATGACGGCCCTTGCCGCCCTGGTGGAATCCAGGTTCGACGAGGACTAGATGATCTTCTTGTAGGCCGGCAGCGTCAGGAACGCCTCGAAATTCTTCGAAGTGGACATGGCCTTGAAAATGCCGATTGCTTCCTTGAAGCGGCCCTCCTGGTAGGGTTCCGCCCCCACTTCCTCCTTCACCCGTTTCATTTCCTCGCGCATGCATTTGTCGAAGAATTTGCGGGTGACCCTGGCGCCCGTATCAAGCGTTGCGCCAAACTTCAGCCATTGCCAGATTTGCGACCGCGAGATTTCAGCGGTCGCCGCGTCCTCCATCAGATTGTAGATCGGCACCGCACCGCGCCCCCGTAGCCAGGCTTCAAGATAAAGAACCCCCACCCGGATATTTTCGCGGAATCCCGCTTCGGTCTTGCTGCCCTTGTGAACCTCCAGAAGCTCCTTCTGGCCGATCTTCACATCTTCACGCTTCACATAAAGCTGGTTCGGCGTCGGCATCAGGGCGTTGAACACTTCCATGGCAACCGGCACCAGGTCGGGATGTGCCACCCAGGTGCCGTCATGGCCATTGCGCGCCTCCCGCTCCTTGTCGGCCCGCACCTTGTCCAGCGCGATCTGGTTTGCTTCCGGATCCTTGCGGTTGGGAATCTGTGCTGCCATGCCGCCCATCGCGAAGGCCGCGCGGTTGTGGCAGGTCTTGATCAGCAGTGCCGAATAGCTGGCGAGGAACGCCTTTGACATCACCACCTGCGAGCGGTCCGGCAAGACAAACTTCCTGTTTGTCGCAAGCGTCTTGATGAACGAAAAGATGTAGTCCCAGCGCCCGCAATTCAGCCCCGCCATGTGCTCGCGCAGTTCATAGAGGATCTCATCCATCTCAAAGGCGGCAGGCAGCGTCTCGATCAGCACGGTGGCCTTGATGGTGCCAAGCGGCAGGCCGAGTGCGCTTTGCGCTGATGTGAAGATGCTGTTCCACAGCCGCGCTTCCAGATGGCTTTCCATTTTCGGCAGGTAGAAATAGGGGCCGGAGCCATGGCGGAGTGCGGCCTTGGCATTGTGGAAAAAATACAGGCCGAAATCGAAGAGCGCCCCGCACATGATCTGGCCGTCGATCCGCACATGGTTCTCCGGCAGGTGCCAGCCGCGCGGCCGCACCATGAGCACAGCGGGCCGCTTGCCCAGGACATAATGCTTGTTCGAATCCGGGTCGCGGTAGTCCATGGCGCCGCTCCAGCGGTCGCGCAGATTGATCTGCCCGCGGACGAGATTGTCCCAGGTCGGCGAATTTGAATCCTCGAAGTCCGTCATGAAGACCTTGGCGCCCGAGTTCAGCGCGTTGATCACCATCTTGCGGTCGGTGGGCCCGGTGATTTCAACCCGGCGGTCCTGCAGATCGGCGGGGATGGGCGCCACGCGCCATGATCCCTCGCGGATGGCGCGGGTCTCCGGCAGGAAATCCGGCAATTCACCCTTGCCGAAACGCCTGGCGCGGGCGGCGCGTAGCTCCAGCAGCCGCAGCCTTTCGCCGTCGAACGTCCGGTGCAGGTCCGCCAGGAAGCCAAGGGCCTCAGGCGTGAGAATGGAGCGGTATTCCGGCAGCATTTTTCCGCGAAGTGTGACCCCGGCTGGCATTCTGGCCATCTCTTAAGCCCCTCCTCTGAGAGATTTTATCTTGTCGGGCTTTGGCCCGCCATAAACCCAGTCAAGAAGTTCGACCGTGTGGAGAATGGGGACCTGCAGTCCCGTTGCGAGCTGGGTGATGCAGCCGATATTGCCCGTGGCGATCACCTGCGGATTGGTTGTCTTGATGTTCTTGATCTTCCTGTCCCGGAGCTGCGTGGCGATTTCCGGCTGCATGATATTGTAGGTGCCCGCCGAGCCGCAGCAGAGATGGCCTTCCGGAATATCCTGAACCGTGAAGCCGGCGTTGCGCAAGAGCGTTTGCGCCTTGGTCCCCATCTGCTGGCCATGCTGCATGGAACAGGCCGAATGGTAGGTGACCCGCAGGGCTTGCGAAGCTGCTGGCAGCTCGATGCCGGAGAGGAACTCGACAATGTCCTTTGCCTTGGCGCTGACCACCGCTGCCCTTGCCGCATAAACCGGATCAAGGCGCAGCATGAAGCCATAGTCCTTGATTGTCGTGCCGCAGCCCGAGGCGGTGATGATGACCGCGTCGACCCGTGCATTGGCCCAATGATGCACGTTGCGCCGCGCCCGCCAGATGGCGTCCGCCTCCTTGCCCATGTGATGGGTGAGCGAACCGCAGCAGGTTTCTCCACCCGTAACCACAACCTCATAGCCCAGCCGGGTCAGCAGGCGGATGGTGGCCGCATTGATGGAAGGCTCGATCACGCTTTGCACGCAGCCCATGAGCAGCGCCACGCGGCCGCGCCTCTTGCCTTCCGCCGGATAAGTGCCGGGCGCTCCCAACTTTTCCGGGGCGACCGGGGCACCGGGAACCAGCGCCAGCAGGGCCTCGACCCGCTTGAGGCCCAAGGCGGAAAAGGCCTTCGAGAAGGGCCGGGCCAGTCTTGCAAGCGACAGGGCCAGCCGGAACACCGGAGGCCGCGGCATGGCAAACCCGAGAACGGTGCGCAGCAGCATTTCAAACACGGGCCGCCGGTAGGTTTTTTCCACATGAACCCGAGCCTGGTCGATGAGATGCATGTAGTTGACGCCCGACGGGCAGGTCGTCATGCACGACAGGCACGACAGGCACCGGTCGATGTGTTTGACGGTTTCCGCTTTTGCCGCCTCATTCTTCTCCAGCATGTTCTTGATGAGGTAGATGCGCCCACGCGGGCTGTCCAACTCGTCACCAAGCAGCACATAGGTGGGGCAGGTGGCCGTGCAGAAACCGCAATGCACGCAAGTCCGCAGGATCTTGTTGGCCTCCGCCGTGTGCGGGTCTTTCAGCTGTTCTGCCGTGAAATTTGTCTGCATGGGTCAGATGTCTTTATACATGCGGCCGTGGTTGTACACACCATTGGGATCAAAGGACGCCTTGATCCGCCTGGTGAGGGCCGAAAGGGCCGGAGGCTGGGGCTGGAAAACCTCGATCCGCTCGCGCACCTCGTCCTCGGCCCGGAAAAGCGTGGCATGGCCGTCCTGGACACAGGTGCGGATGATATAGGCATAGGCCTGGTTGCTGCGCGGCACCCCGAGCCATACGAGGCCTCCGGCCCAGTCATAGAAATACTGGACATCAAGCTGCTTTGAAATCCGCGCCACGGTTTCGGCCGCCTTCGAAGGCGTGATCGACAGCTTCCAGACAAAGCGGGCGTCGTCGGCGCTCAGCCGCTCGACATCGCGGATGGCCTTCCACTCGGCGCGCGATTCCTTTTCGTCGAGATGATCGCTCGCCCCGAAAATTTTCAGGTGGCTGGCAAGCTTCTGGCGGCGGTAGACGACCGAGGGCTGGATGCCCTCAAGGCGAAACAGGGTTTTGGCCGGTATCCCGGGTAAATGGGCCGCCCCTGAAACCTCGCAGGCCGACTGCATCGCAAGGCTCATGGCCTGGACCGCCCTGGCGTCGCTGAGGCCGCTGAAAACCAGCGTTTCTTCCGTCTGGGCGGCGGGCAGCACCTTGACCGTAATGCTGGTGAGGGCTGCCAGCGTGCCATAGGACCCGGTCATGAGCTTGGCCACGTCAAAGCCCGTGACATTCTTGACGACCCGTCCGCCCGCCTTGAAGATTTCACCGCGCCCGGAAACCCCGGCAAGGCCTAGAATGTGGTCGCGCGCCGCTCCTGCCTTGATGCGCCGTGGCCCCGAGAGCCCACAGGCCATCAACCCGCCCAGTGTGCCCCGGTGGTGCACCCCCAGCAGTTTCGAATAGTCCGGCGGCTCGAAAGCCAGTTGCTGGTAGTTCTTGGCCAGTGCTCTTTCAATCTCGCTGAGCGGTGTGCCCGCACCCGCCTCAAGCACCAGTTCTTCCGGCTCATAGAGCGAGATGCCTGTGAAACCCGACATGTCCAGGGCGGTCTCAGCCTGCAGGGGCCGGCCGAGCCCGCGCTTTGTGCCGCGTCCCACAATCTCAAGCTTGGCGCCGATCGCAACATAGTCCGCAAGTTCTTGCACCGTCCGCGGTTTGAATGCAGGCGTCATCAGAATCTCGGAATGTCTGGGAACGGCAGCTTGCCTGCTCTCACATGCATGCGGCCCAGCTCGGCACAGGCGTGAAGCGTCGGGAACACTTTCCCGGGATTGAGCAGGCCCCTGTCATCGAAGGCGCATTTGAGGCGCTGCTGCTGCGCCAGGTCGGCCTCGGTGAACATGACCGGCATGAGATCGCGCTTCTCGATGCCAACCCCGTGCTCGCCGGTGAGCACGCCGCCCACCTTGACGCAGAGCCGCAGGATGTCGGCGCCGAATTCCTCGGCCCGCGCCAGTTCATCAGCCACATTGGCGTCGTAGAGAATGAGCGGATGCAGATTGCCGTCACCCGCATGGAAAACATTGGCCACCCGCAGCCCGTGCTTTTTTGAAAGCTCACCCATGCCGGTGAGAACTTCCGAGAGGCGCTTGCGCGGAATGGTGCCATCCATGCAGAAATAATCCGGCGAGATGCGCCCCACCGCCGGGAACGCCGCCTTGCGTCCGGCCCAGAACAGCAGGCGCTCGGCTTCCGAAGTTGAGGTGCGCGATGTGCTGCACTTGTTCTTCTTGGCAATCGCCGAAACCTCGTCAATCAGGTGGTCCACCTCGATGGCCGGTCCGTCAAGTTCGATGATGAGCAGCGCCTCCACATCAAGCGGATAGTCCGCATGGACAAATTCTTCCACTGCGTGAATGGCAGGCCTGTCCATCATTTCCATGCCGCCCGGAATGATGCCGGCGGAAATGATATCGGCCACGCACTTGCCCGCATCCTCGTTTGTCGGAAAGCCCACCAGGATGACACGGGCCGTTTCCGGCTTCTGCAGGAGTCGCACTGTAACCTCGGTGATTACCCCGAGGAGGCCCTCCGAACCGGTGAGCACGCCGAGCAGGTCCAGCCCGTCGCTGTCCAGATGTTTGCCGCCAAGCCGGATGACCTCGCCGCTGATCAGCACCATTTCGATGCCCAGTATATTGTTGGCGGTGAGGCCGTATTTCAGGCAGTGCACCCCGCCGGAATTTTCCGCCACATTGCCGCCAATGGTGCAGGCGATCTGCGAGGAAGGGTCGGGCGCATAGTAGAAACCCTTGTGCTGGACTGCCTGGGTTATGGCGAGATTCGTCACCCCCGGCTGCACCACGGCGCAGCGGTTGTCATAGTCGATATCCAGCACCCGGTTGAATTTCGAAAGCCCCAGCACAATGCCGTCGGCCAGCGGCAGGGCTCCGCCGGATAGCGAGGTACCCGCGCCCCGTGGCACGACCTTGATCTTGTTTTCGAAAGCGTAGCGCAGCACTTTTGCCACTTCCGCGGTGTTGTTGGGCAGCACCACCACGAGCGGCAACTGCCGGTAGGCGGTGAGCCCGTCGGACTCGTAAACGCTCATTTCAGTGCGCGTCTCGATCACCCCTTCCCCCGGCACGATGCGGCGGAGCGCAGCCGCAATCGAGGCGCGCTTCTTGACTGTCTGGGCGTCTGCTTCGGGCATTTTCAGCATGGCCCGAAACTACCCCGCAATGGGATGATTTAACAAGAGAAACTACCTTGCAGTGGACCGACAAGGCGGGCAAAAGAGGGAACGCACGCCCCATATTGAGAAGCAACCCGAGATGAATCCCGCCAAAATCACCTGTATTGAAGATTTGCGCCAGATCTACGAATCCCGCGTGCCCCGGATGTTTTACGACTATTGCGACACGGGGTCCTACACGACGGGCACCTATGTCGATAACACCAGAGCCTTCGATAAATACAAGCTCCGCCAGCGCGTCGCCCGCAACATCGACAACCGCTCGCTGAAGACCAGGATGGTGGGTCAGGATGTCTCCATGCCGGTGGCCCTGGCGCCCATCGGGCTGGGCGGCATGCAGCATGCCGACGGTGAAATCAAGGCCTGCCGCGCTGCGCAGAAATTTGGCGTGCCCTATACGCTCACCACCATGAGCATCTGCTCAATCGAAGAGGTGGCCAGGCACAACGACAAGCCTTTCTGGTTCCAGCTTTATGTGATGCGTGACCGCGGCTTCGCCTCCGACCTCGTGGCCCGCGCCCGGGCGGCCAAGTGTTCGGCCCTGGTGCTCACCCTCGATCTCCAGCTTCTCGGCCAGCGCCACAAGGACATCAGGAATGGCTTGTCCGCGCCGCCCAAGCTCACCATTCCCAACATCCTCAACATGATGACCAAGCCGCGCTGGTGCGCCGGCATGCTCGGCACGAGGAACCGCACCTTCGGAAACATCGTCGGCCATGTTAAAGGCGTCGAAGACATGGGCACCCTGGCAGAGTGGACTCACCACCAGTTTGATCCGACCCTGGACTGGACCTCGGTGGAGTTCATCCGCAAGCAGTGGCACGGCAAGCTCATCCTCAAGGGCATCAATGACGTGGACGACGCTTTGCTCGCCGTGCAGACCGGAGCCGACGCCATCATCGTTTCCAATCACGGCGGCCGCCAGCTTGATGGCGCGCCCGCCACCATCGACATGCTTGGCGCCATTGTCGATGCGGTGGGCGACAAGACTGAAGTGTTCTTTGACAGCGGCATCCGGACCGGCATCGACATCATGAAGGCCATGGCCCTGGGCGCCAAGGGCACCATGGTGGGCCGCGCCTATATTTATGGCCTGGGCGCCGGAGGCGAGGCCGGTGTCACTCGGGCGCTTGAAATCCTGAAATCCGAACTCGATGTCACCATGGGCCTGTGCGGCGAGAGCGACATCACTAAAGTGGGCCGCCACAACCTCATGCTGCCGGCACCTCCCTTCACCATTCCGCCTCCCTCCCGTGCCCCTGCAAAACCGCGTTCAGCCCGACGGTAGCATCGTCGCTGTGCCCGACCGCGGCACCATGATGGGCAACCGCGGCGGCAAATTCCACCGCGATGACAAGACCCTGGGCAAGCGCCGCTGGGCCAGCCACCACTGGATTTGCTGCGACATGCACTACAAGGGCATGAAGCACGAAGCCATGGGGCAGGGCTACACCTCGCTGTTCTTTCTCGATGAAGTGACAGCCCTGGCCGCCGGCCACCGGCCCTGTTTTTTCTGCCGCAGGGCGGACGCCAAAAGCTTTATCGGCGGCCGCAAGGTTGCTGACTTTGACCGCGAACTCCATCCCCAACGCCTCGCAAGGCATGAAGCGCGCGTTGACGATCTTCCCGAAGGGGCGATGATCGAACATGGAGGAAAGGCCTATGCGGTCAAAGGCCAGCACCTTCTGCAATGGTCGCATTCCCAATATGGGCTGGCAATTCCCCGGGCTTCGCTTATGAAGGCCAGGCTTTTGACACCGCCGCTCATCACCGCCATTCTGGCGAAAGGCTATCAACCGCGCTGGCATCCGTCAGCCACCACAGGGGAACAGGCATGAAACTCTTGCGTTACGGGCCAAAGGGCAGGGAAAAGCCGGGCATTCTGGACAAGGCCGGAAAGATCCGGGACCTGTCGAAAGTCATCCCTGATATCACCGGCGAAACCATTTCGCCCAAGGGCCTGGCCAAGCTCAGGAAGCTCAAGCTTGAATCCCTGCCGCTGGTGCGCGGCACCCCGCGCATCGGGGCCTGCGTCGCCAACCCGCAGAAATTCGTGGCCATTGGCCTCAACTATTCCGACCATGCCGAAGAATCGGGCCTGAAAGTGCCGCCGGAGCCCATCATTTTTACCAAGCACACCAGTTGCCTCTCCGGGCCCAATGACGATGTGACCATTCCGCCAAAATCCAAGAAGTCGGACTGGGAAGTGGAACTCGGCGTGATCATCGGCACCCGCGCCAAGAATATCAAGAAGGCCGACGCCATGAAGCATGTGGCTGGCTATTGCACCGTTAACGACCTCTCCGAGCGCGAATTCCAGGTCGAACGCTCCGGCCAATGGACCAAGGGCAAGTCCTACGACACCTTCGGCCCCATCGGGCCCTGGCTGGTGACCGCCGACGAGGTGAAGGACCCGCAGAATCTCCATCTCTGGCTGGAGCTCAACGGCAAGCGCGTGCAGGACGGCACCACCGCCACCATGGTCTTCGGCGTGGCCCATATCGTGGCCTATCTCTCGGAATTCTTCACCCTGTTGCCGGGCGACATCATCACCACCGGCACCCCTCCCGGCGTCGGCATGGGCATGAAGCCGCCGCAATACCTGAAACCCGGCGACAGAATGCGCATCGGCATTGACGGCCTTGGCGAACAGAACCAGAAGGTTGTGCGCGATAAGTAAGGGCGCTAGAAGCCCTCAACAAACGGGTTGAGACAATGGCTTCCAGTGACAAGCAAAACCGCCCCAAGGCGCGCCTCGCCAAGGGTTTCCGTGATGTGGACGCGAATGAAATTCGCGGCCTCAAGCGTATGCTGCGGACTATTGAGGGCGTCTATGAAAACTACGGCTTCGAGCCCGTGGAGCAGCCCTTCATTGAATATACCGAGGCGCTGGGCAAGTTCCTCCCCGATCAGGACCGCCCCAACGAGGGCGTGTTTTCCTTTCAGGACGACGACGAGCAGTGGCTGTCGCTCCGCTATGACCTGACCGCACCGCTCGCCCGCTACGTCGCCGAAAACCAGCAATTCCTGCCCACGCCGTTTCGCAGCTACCGGCAGGGCTGGGTCTTCCGCAACGAAAAGCCCGGCCCCGGCCGCTACCGCCAGTTTATGCAGTTCGATGCCGACACCGTAGGCAGCGCATCCCCGGCAGCCGACGCCGAAGTATGCATGATGGCGGCCGATACGATGGAGGCGCTGGGCATTCCGCGCGGGCAGTATGTGGTTAAGGTGAATAACCGGAAGATACTCGACGGCGTCATGGAAGCTATTGGTATTTCCGGTCCAAATGAATCTGGAAGGCGGTTAATCGTCCTACGCGCTATTGACAAGTTGGACCGCCTTGGAATTTTGGGTGTTGAACAGTTGCTAGGTAAAGGACGCAAAGATGAGT
Source organism: Hyphomicrobiales bacterium (assembly GCA_016792825.1). Lineage (GTDB taxonomy): Bacteria > Pseudomonadota > Alphaproteobacteria > Rhizobiales > Aestuariivirgaceae > Aestuariivirga. The sequence goes on along the minus strand of JAEUMI010000086.1, from coordinate 958 downwards.
CCGGCGACTTTACTCACGGAGCAGGACTGAATCCCGAACAAATTGTTAGAGTAAGCAAATACCTCGCACTCACGCGGATGAGATTTTTCGACGACAGTTTAGAGGTACTTAAGAGAGCTGATTCTGTTGGTGAGACACCACCAGTAAGATATTCCTCGGGGCAAACTTCATTTCCGAGCAATGCTATGTTCAAAAGGGCTTGGCTTGATGTGGTGGGAGATACTAGCTCTGGTCAGCAGGGAATAGATGAGCTCCAAAAAATGGACGATCTTTTTACTGCTGCCGGCTATGGAACTGGGCGCATCTATTTCGACGCATCTGTCGTCCGTGGTCTTGAGTACTACACCGGTCCTGTATTCGAATGCGAACTTCTAATGGAAGCCAAGGATCAAGACGGCAAGCCCATGCGCTTTGGTTCTGTTGGTGGCGGTGGGCGCTATGATGATCTGGTTGCGCGCTTTACAGGGCAATCAGTTCCGGCAACCGGATTCTCCATAGGCGTATCGCGTCTCTATTCCGCGCTGAAGCTTTTGGGCAAAACCGAGGACAGGGAAAGCACTGCTCCCGTCGTCGTTCTCGTCATGGACAAGGAACGCCAAGGCGATTACCAGAAAATGGTGCAGCAGTTACGTGGCAACGGCATCCGCGCCGAAATGTATGTGGGCACTTCCGGCATGAAGGCCCAGATGAAATATGCCGACAAGCGGGGCAGTCCGCTTGTGGTCATTCAGGGCGGCGATGAAAAGGCCAAAGGCGACGTGACGCTGAAGGATCTGGCGCTGGGATCACAGCTCGCCAGCTCAGTTGAATCCCGCGAGGAATATGCGAGCCAGCGCCTGGCCCAGGTTTCGGTTCCGGAAGCGGAACTCGTTTCTGCCGTGAAGAAAATGTTGGAGCGGAAATAGTGGTCGCTCTCTCTTTTCTGTCATCCCGGCGAAAGCCGGGACCCAGAGACGCC
>JAEUMI010000018.1 GCA_016792825.1 Hyphomicrobiales bacterium | reverse complement strand
ACCCCGTCAAAGACCTTCATGTTCATCTTTTCCAGGATGCCGCTGGAAATCTTGGGAACAATATCACGCTCGACGATCGACGGCGGGGCATTCCAGTACGGATTGAAATTGATGTCCGAGAGAGCCGTCATCACGACAGGGGTTGGCCGCGATGGCCGGCCAACAATGGCGTTGTGGCGCGAAAACACCCGGTTGTCGCTCACCGTCTCGATCTGCTGGGCAGGAACATTCACGACTACGTAACGGTCCCCGAGGTCTCTTGAATATTCCGCTATGCGCGGCGCATTCGCCCGGATCGTGGAGAGGCGCGCGGCAGCAGACACATTGAGCGCCTGCAGCGTCGCGCCATCGATCTGGCCTGTTGCCCGCAAGCCTTGATTGCGCTGGAAGCGCTTCAAGCCATCTTCCGTGGCCGATGTGAAGATACTGGCAAATTCGCCCTCAGTGGCTTCCTTCCGGACATAGCCTTCAACGAACAGGCGCTGGTTGAGGGCCACTACCCCTTTGCCTTCCGAACCTTTCTTCAACGCGCCCTTTGGCACGGTGGGCCATCCGCCGTTGCTGACGATTGCCGCATATTTGCTTTCGGCAGCCTGAATGTCGGCGATGCCGCTTGCCGACAGCATTGGCGCCACGACTTCAGTTGAGAATATCTCAGTTTCAGTTACGGCCTTGCCCGAAACAACAGGTGCTGCATCATGGGCCGCAGGCGCATTGCTGCCAAGAATGCCCATGCTCTTGAGCTTCCGCTTCTTGACGAGTGCCTGCATTTCTTCGGATGGCTCGGCTTTTGGCGCCGGAACATTGATGAGCGACGCGCCCAGAATCACGGCGAGTGAAACGCCAATCACCCTGGAAAAAAACAATCTGCCCGCAGAGCCTAGAGTTAATTGCATTGTTGCCTCATTGCCACCCAGCGCCGGGTCTCTTTCGGACCTTGGGCGCGTGTCATTCCTGATTTGTCCACATGTACCAGCCCGGGCGCGACTCGTCAAAATTTTGCGCTGGATTCCACAGGCGGGGTAAGCCCCCCAAAATCAGGCAAAAGCCGCCTTAACACGGCAATGAGAGGGCGTTTTTGAACAAAAAAAGGCCCTGAGGCTTTTCGGCCACAGGGCTATTGTGCGGAATATCCGGTCAGAGGCGATAAAGGATCTGGTCGGTCCAGAAGCGCTCAAGCCGGGTAAGTGCCTTGTTCAGGCGGTCGAATTCATCGATCGAGAGGCCGACGACCTCTTCGACAGCCTGAAGCTGACGGTTGTAAAGCGTGTCGATCCGGTCGCGGATGGCCTGGCCCTTCGGCGTCAGCTTTACCCGGACCGAGCGCTTGTCGGCGCTCGAACGTTCATGGTTCACATAGCCGGATTCAACCAGCTTCTTCAAATTGTAGGACACGTTTGAACCCTGATAGTGGCCGCGGGTCTTGAGTTCACCGGCGGTCAGCTCCGAGTCGGCAATGTTGAAAAGAAGAAGCGCCTGGACGGGGTTCACTTCCGGCTCGCCGGAACGTTCAAAATCGTCCTTGATGACATCGAGCAAGCGGCGATGCAGCCGCTCAATCAACGTCAACGCTTCCATATAGCGATGCTTGATTTCCTTCCGTTGCGGGGCAACTTCAACGGCACGGATTCCCCCGGCTACTTGCGTATTCATGTTATCCACCTATCCCTTGGTTTATGAGGCCGGCTCTTTTGTCCGTTCCTCTGATGAGCCAAAACTACGCTGATGGATTTAAGGCGGCCTGAACAGGTTGGGTAAATTTATCCTTATATTTTCGATACTTTGCAGCTTCTTCGAAGACAGTTTATGGAGTCTTTTTTTCCTATGTTAATCAAATGCCAGCAACCCTGGTTAAAAAATGGCGGGGGACTTCTCCCGCGCCGGCTGGCCTATGGTTAACAACTGTTAGCGGCTGGCGACCTCGGCAAAACCGGCTTTCACGCGGGCCTCGCCCGCCCCATTGCAGCGCTGGTAATTCGAGCGGGCCTCGGCGGATTTCATGACCTTGGAAACCGCCGACCTGCCAAATTTCGCAAGTACCTCCTGGTGGCTCCGCACGACTGCCCTATAATAGGAGTTCATCTTGCGCCTCGAAAGAAAAGTGCAGCGCCGTTCCAGATAGTAGGTTTCAATAATCCGGCCATAGTTGGAAAGACTGCCTCTCGCGGCAGGCAACGGAGCTGCCAAGGCTGGTTTGGCCACCCTGGCATCTTCTCGCTCTGACGAATTGATTGCGTCACGGGCGGCCATAAGTGTTTCCTTCACCTCGTCGCTGGCGCCTGACCCACACGTAGCGGCCAGGCCCTGGTTTCGTCCTGCCGCCAGGGCGGAGCGGGTCACGGCTACCGAGGTCTTTTCCGCTGCGGCCACCTCTGCCTTTGCGACATAACTTGAAAGCTCGTCCCTTTCAGTCATCGTGAGAACGTTGCATTTGCCGTCCACCACGACGGATTTCGCCAGGAGTTCCAGGGCGCGCTCGAGTCCTACGGCTTCCGCAAGAGCCGGCTTCGCGGCAAGCCCGGCAAACGGCAGGGCAAGAATGGGAAGCGTTATAAGATATTGCGAGATTTTGAGCATCAGACCACCGGATCCATTGACGTCATTCAACCGGAAACAGGAATAGCCGGGGCGCGTTAATTCGATTCAAATTTGAGCTGAATCCTGAGGGTTTGGTTAACGCACTCTTTCTGGCCGTGGCGCGAGACATGAACCCTGCGACCACGGTCCTATTCAGTTCTGGGCCCGGACTTGTTACAAGTCCTCATGGTACATCCGAAAACACCCTCTTTTGCCTTTCCCGCCACCCGCATGCGGCGCAACCGCAAAACGGCGTGGTCGCGGGCTTTAACCGCAGAAAATACCCTGCAGGCGTCCGATCTCATCTGGCCGATATTTGTCATTGACGGCAAAAAAACGACCGATCCCGTGGCGTCAATGCCGGGCGTGGAGCGCTACAGCATCGACCTGGCGGTCGGCAAGGCCGAGGAAGCCGCCAAGCTGGGCATTCCCCTCATCGCGCTGTTTCCCAACACCAGCCAGGACTTGCGCACCGCCGACGCTCGAGAGGCCCTCAACAAGGACAATCTGGTCTGCCGGGCGGTGCGCGCCATCAAGGCTGCGGTGCCGGACATCGGCATCATGTGCGACGTGGCGCTCGATCCCTACACCAGCCACGGCCACGACGGGCTCATGGAGAATGGCGAGATCGTCAATGATCCCTCAGTTGCCATTCTTGTAAAGCAGGCCCTGCTCCAGGCCGAGGCCGGCTGCGATGTGATCGCACCCTCGGACATGATGGACGGCCGGATCGGGGCGATCCGCCAGGCGCTGGAGGCCAATGGCCACAGCCAGGTCCAGATCATGGCCTACAGCGCCAAGTATGCGTCAGGATTTTACGGCCCGTTCCGCGACGCGGTGGGCTCCTCCGGCACCTTGACCGGCGACAAGCGCACCTATCAGATGGACCCGGCCAACACGGACGAGGCCCTGCGC
>JAEUMI010000312.1 GCA_016792825.1 Hyphomicrobiales bacterium | reverse complement strand
AGATCAACGAGCGCACGGCGCGAAGCGGTTACAGCATGATCTACATCGTCTTCGGTTCCAGCCGGGACGGATCCGATCAATCCTCCAGACGCCGGGTCCAGAACTTCGATCACTTCGCCACCGCGGCCATTCCATCGCGCCCCGTCGATCACCATGTAGTCTGGCAGCGGCGCCATCCGCTCCAGTGCGCCGCTCCAGGCTTGACAAACCGATATATCGGCATTTTCGGCAGTCATTGCGACCTCAACAGGCAAATGCGAACACCCGGGGTCAATGTTCCTGCTGGCGACTCCGAAAGAAAGTAGATTTAATCATTGTTGCGATAGATAAATACTAAGCTGCCCGAATGCGCAGTTCATGCCATGGCCGCCGAATGATCCGCTTGTGAAGGAATTCACACCTAGGCCGGCACCAGTGCCGGCGCCGATGCCGGAAAACAGCGCGGCAGGTCAGACAACTGTTCCTTGGAGAATTTCTCGAAAGCCGCCGCCACGCGCGTGGGCCGGACCTGCTGCAACCGTGCGAAACTGACTGCGCTCGCGCTGACCCGATTGCTGATGGGCTTCATCACGACATGTTCCCCGCAATAGGTGCTGTTGCCGAGTGGGCGCGTAACAAGCACCGAATAGCCAAGCCCTTGGCCCACCATGCCCCTGACCATTTCCAGTGAGTGACTGCCAAAGCGGATCTGCGGCTTCAGGCCTTCCGTACGGAAAAGGCCTACGAAATAATCACGGCTGGGAGGAATATCCAAAAGGATGAATGGCTCATCGGCCAGCCACTCAAGACAAACGGATTCAGATTTTGCAAACCGGTGGTGTTCTGGCAAGAGCACGTAAGGTGCGAACTTCGCAACCTGTTGGGAAACTATATCTTCGGGCAATTCCAAATCGTAGAGCAGGGCAATTTCAATCTCACCACTGCGCAGCAGCCGTATCAAATCAGCCTGGTTTCCCTCTTCGAGCGAAATGGTGGCCGACGGATGCAGCCTGCAGAACTCGGCGATCAGCCGCGGCATGAAAACCGGAGCCAACGTCGTGAAACACCCGACTGAAAGATTCCTGGTAACACCGATCCCATGCGAACTTCCTTCCTCTTGAAGTTCCCTGCCCAGGCGCAGGAGATTCCGGGAATACTTCAGAAATCTGGCGCCAGCCCTGGTCAGCGAAACGCCCTGCGCATGATGGCGGATGAACAAGTCCATTCCAAGCTGGTCTTCCAGTTTCCTGACAGCGCTCGAAATAGATGGCTGCGAAATGTTAAGTTTCAGAGAAGCCGCTGCAATGCTCTTGCAATTTGCAGCTTCCTCGAAGTATTCGAGCTGGCGTAGAGTGTATCTGATCATTCGCCGTTCCCTCGTTAACCGGTCTGCTGAGGCACCTTCAGACTCGATTAAATCCGCCAATGCCACCCAGACTTATCAGCAAGACGATGCAAACATTCAGATTCTAAAGATAAAGCAATACTTTGTTCACAGCCCGCGACACGATCAACAGACATATGTGTCACTTTGTCTCATGCTCATCATGGATGAGCCGTCGCTCGGATTGTCACCTAAGTTGAGTGAGGAGTATTTCGATGTCATCAAGGACATCAATCGCCTTGGGACAACGATCGTTCTGATTGAACAAAATGCCGAAACAGCGCTCTCAATCGCGCACCGCGGATACCTGTAGGTAAGTGCCGGGTTGCGGCATCGGGAGTAGCCCGGGACCTTCTCGACAACGAAATGATCCGCCACCTCTATTTTTGAAGCACGAAGCTTGTGTCTTGATCGCAAATCAGGCCCAGTCATATTGGCAGTGGATTTGGCTTGCGACCTAACCCAGCTTACATCTTTTGAGTTGTTGTACATCTGGCTGGTTACAGTGCAGGCGTGCGCCGATCACTCATCAACGGGATGTAACGCATTCGAACTCAGATCATCGGAGGTGTGCAGGCACAGGCGACGATTGCAACTACCTTGCCGACGTTCCGAAGACGGTAGGGTTGACTACCAAACAGTTGGTAACCACCACCTGAGGTGATTGTACGCTTCTCACCTCCAACAACGACTTCGATAGTACCCTTGATGACAATTGCTGCAGTTTCACCAGCATGAACAAGCGGCTCATTTCCTGTGCCAGCGCCGGGCTGATAATGCTCAATAAAGAGCTGCAGTTTTTTGTCACGTCTTTCACTGCCAAGAACACGCAAATCTGCGGCGCCGCGGGTAACAACAGCAAGTTCCGCTGCCTCATAAAACAGGACATTCTGCTGTGATGCGGGAATTGCGAAAAAGTCTGCAATTGAAATTGGGATTGCTGCCAAAATACGATGCAGTGACGCCAACGAGGGAGCGTGAGCTTCCAGTTCTATTAATGAAACTGTGGTGTTGGTAACTCCGGCACGTTTGGCGAGCTCGCGTTGAGACATACCGGACTTCTCACGCACAGCCTTTAACCGGGCGCCCACGGCCAGATCAGTGGCTCGGGAACGGGCCCTTTTTCGTGCAATAGACACTTTTGTAGGTTTAGCGCTTTTGCGCGTCACAGTTTTTGTCGGCTGCAATTAAGTCTCCATATGAAAGTCGACACTTTTAATCTGGCAAATACCGCCAAGTGTATTCACGGTGCTTGGCAACAGCTGCCATACAAGTCAATACAGCGATCGCGGTTTGGCCGTGTCTTGTGTGTAATAAAAAAATATGGCATGGTTATAAAAAATATGAACATGGATGGCAATCGACTTTGACTTTGGCCTGAAACAGAGGAAGGTGACTATGTCGGCTCTTGATGAATTTGCGCGGCTTTCCGGCAAACTTTTTGTCGGAGGCAAGTACATTTCAAGCACCACCACTGCGCATCTCGATGTGATCGAACCTGCCACTGAAGATCGCCTTGGACAAATTGCTGATGCGACAGATTCTGAAGTTGACCAGGCGATTGATGTAGCCAGCTTGGCCCGGCGCAAATGGCTGTCGATGGACGCGCGCAGCCGCGCTGTTGTCCTTCACGACATTGCAGCCGTTATTCGTCGTGATAAGTCGCAATTTGCAGAATTTCTGACGCGTGAAGAAGGAAAGCCGTTCAAGGAGTCGGTTGATGAGGTATCCTGGTGCGCCACAGCGATCGACTACTACGCTGAACTGGCGCGCCATGAGACAGGCCGCTTGGCGGGCGCGACCGTACCGGGTCAATTTCACTTCAGCATTAAGGAGCCACTGGGCACAATCGTCATCGTCCTGCCTTTCAACTATCCTTTGGTTCTGCTCTGTTGGGAAGCAGCTGCGGCTCTTGCCGCAGGCAATGCTGTCATTGTTAAACCGCATGAACAAACCAGTATTACCACGCTTAAATTCATGGAGGTATTCTCGACGCTTCCAGCGGGTTTGATGCAGGTTGTAACTGGCGGGGCCAGAGTAGGCCAGCGCTTGATTGCAAGCCCCAAGACGCACGGCGTTGCCTATACGGGTTCAGTGGCGGTTGGTCAGGCCGTGGCCAGAACTTGTGCCGAGACATTCAAGCCCTGTCTAATTGAGGCGTCAGGAAATGACCCATTCATCGTGATGCCTTCGGCTCCGCTTGATATTGCCGCGCGCGGAGCCGCATTCGCAGCGTATTTGAACTGCGGCCAGGTGTGTACGTCGGCTGAACGATTCTACGTGCACGATGCCATTCATGATGAATTTGTTGAACGGCTCACCGCTGAAGCAAAAAAACTGCGTGTAGGAAATGGCCTTGGTCAAGTTGACATGGGCCCTATGGCAACTCGCCGCCAGCGTGAGCGGTTCGAAGGGATGATCGCTAAAGCCCGTCAGCAAGGTGCAACGGTCAAGACTGGAGGCGGAAGACCGGCCAGCCTGAACCAAGGCTGGTACGTTGAACCTACCGTACTTTCGGATGTGACCGCCGACATGGAAATCCTCAACGAAGAGCCTTTCGGGCCGGTTGCACCCATATGCCGCGTTAAGAGTTTTGATGAAGCAGTTGAGCTGGCAAATCGTTCCCGCTATGGGCTCGGCGGAAATCTCTACTCACTGGACACGAATGAGATTTTCCGCGCCGTTCGAGAGATCGAGTCTGGCATCCTCTGGATCAATGCGCCCCTGCTCGACAATGACGCGCTGCCTTTTGGCGGCCGCAAGTTGTCCGGCACAGGGCGCCAGCTTGGCCCGGAAGGCCTCGCACAGTTCCAGAATACCAAATTCGTGATGATTGATCCGCAAGCATCAAATCAGGACTTCTGGTGGTTTCCATATGCTGATGCGGAAAGTTACAAGGCAGCTACAAGAACTTGACAACCAAGAAAGGGGAGGAAAATGATGAGACAAAAACTTCATCCTGATCTCGAGCGGCGTATTGCTGAACTGGAGATCGAGACAAACCAAGGGAGTGGATTTACAGGAGTCGACTGGCTGTGGCTCGCAGCCCTTGGCGTGGCCGGCCCAATTCTGATACTTATGTGGGGGTGGTCGTCATGAGCGACAACACAGGAATTGAACAATCGGGTTGGCCACTGGCAAAAGCCGACAGGCGCTGGACCCAACGCCAGCTCTTCATAGTACTTCTGGTCGCAGCTGCCGCGACGTGGTGTTATATTATTGGTGAATATGTGGGCTATTACCTAAATCTGCGCATGGGTGCCGCAGCGATGACAGCCGGATCAATGATCGGCATGCTGCTTGTTACCCTCGCTGTCGTTCCCACCGCAACGCGATACGGGATTGACTCTATTGCTGCAGCAAAGCCACAATTTGGAAACCGCGGCTGGATGATCACTGTCTTCCTGCAATATGCGTCAATTATTGGCTGGAATTCGCTTCTCTTGATTTTTTTTGGCAAGTCAGTGGCCCAACTATTGGGTGTTTTGGGCGTTGTTGATGCGGAAAATGCCAGTATCGTCGTCCGTGTTGTATCAGCCTTGGCTTGTGTTGGTGTCTTTCTTGTCTTGATGCGTGGTGCGACCGGCCTGGAACGTATCTCGACCCTGCTGTTCTTCTTCATTGTTGGCATCGGCCTCTGGATGATCTGGCTGCTGTTAACTAATCAATCGGATGCCATCGCGGCGGCAAAGCCTGCTTATGCGTCCGGCAGCCTGCAATGGGATTATGTTACGGGAATTGAAATCGGCATCGTAAGCCTGCTCAGCTGGTGGCCTTACATCGGGGCGATGGTACGCGAAGCACCCAATGCCCACACCGCAACGCTACCATCCATGCTTGGGATGGGCCTGCCCGTGCCAGTTCTGTCCATTGTCGGACTCGCCGCAATTCTGGCTCTCCAGATATCCGACCCATCGGCCTGGCTAGTTCAACTTGGCGGCACCACCTATGGCGTTATCGCCCTCTTGTTCGTTATCGCAGCCAACTTTGGCACGGCTCTCGCGGGAGTCTATGCGACCGGGGTGGGGCTTCGGCAGGTTCCGGCGATCGCAAACGTTTCATGGAACATAATTATCCTGATGGGGCTTGTTCCCGTCGCGGCTGTGAGCATACTGGTGCCGGACCTGTTTTTCTCGAATTTCGGGACGTTTCTGGCTTTCATCGGCGTCTTCTTCGCGCCGCTTTGCGCGATCCAGATTGTTGATTTCTTCTTGCTGCGGGGCCAGCGCATCAACATCCGCGGTATTTACCTGCAAGGAGCTGACACGCCCTATGCGTATTGGGGTGGCTTCAATCCCGCGGCAGTTCTCGGCATGGCGGCTGGATTTGCAACGTATCTCTACCTGCTCAACCCAGTTAGCTATGCAAGCCATTCACCTTACGAGTATTTGACGGCATCATTGCCAACAGCTTTTGTGGGCGGTCTTGTCTACTATCTTGTGACAGTCCTCATCGTGAAGCCTGCCGGCAGGGGTGACTACTAGCTTGAACTGATAGTCAAAGTGTCCCGGAGCAATGCCCGGGACACTTTTCAGGAGAGGCATTTTGGATCATTCCATCGCGTTCTCTGCTTGCCGGTGCCCTTTGGGGTCGCCTATCCATCCTATAGAAAAGGTTAGCCCAAATGGGTTATGAATTCCCAGAAACAGCGGACGTTGTCATTATTGGCGGCGGCATCGCCGGATGTTCGGTTGCCTATCACCTGACAAAACTTGGCATCACCGATGTGGTATTGCTCGAGCGCAAGCAGTTGACCTGCGGAACCACTTGGCATGCTGCTGGTTTAGTGACCCAGTTGCGCGCTACCCGAAGGATGACTGAGCTCGCAAAATATACGGGCGAACTGTTTGGCCGGCTTGAGGGCGAGACCGGACAGGCAACCGGGTTCAAGAAGCGCGGCTCCCTGCGCGTCGCCAAGACCGAGGCTAGATTTGAAGAACTCAAGCGCGGCGCCTCTATGGGGCGGAATTTTGGCCTGCCTGTGGAAATGGTTTCACCTGGAGAAATCAAGGAGCGATGGAGCCCCATCAATACCGATGGCCTAGTTGGCGGGTTTTGGTTCCCTAATGACGGCCAGGTCAATCCCACCGATGTGACCATGGCTTACGCAAAAGGTGCGCGGACTGGCGGCGCGAAGATACTCGAGAACACGGCGGTCACAAGGATCCTGGTCGAAGGAGGCCGTGCAGCCGGCGTCATTACTGACAAGGGTGAGATTCGCGCCAAGAAAGTCGTGATTTGCGGCGGCATGTGGTCACGCGATCTTGCCGCCGATATTGGCGTTACCCTGCCGCTTCATGCCGCAGAACATTTCTACATCGTCACTGAACCAATCATTGATCTGCCGCGCGACCTTCCCGTCCTGTTCATGACGGATGAGCACGCATACTACAAGGAAGACGCGGGCAAATTGCTATTGGGATGTTTCGAACCAGTGGCAAAACCCTGGGGCCATAACGGCATTCCGACTGATTTCAGCTTTGATTCCCTGCCAGAGGACTTCGGGCACTTTGAACCCATCCTCGACATGGCAACCAAGCGGGTTCCGCTT
>JAEUMI010000295.1 GCA_016792825.1 Hyphomicrobiales bacterium | reverse complement strand
TTTATAGCTCCTTCAAAATTGCCGACATGCAATCGGCACCTGAAACATGATCTTGGGTTTTGAACACGTGGGCTGCTCCGGACCGACCGGTCCGGGATCACTCAGGCGGGGAGCTTTGGAGGGCCTGTTTCCGGGGCAATGGACCGGCCGTACAGATGATCGTCCGAAATTGCCTGGGGCTGGCCGGACGGCAGGCGCTTGGTCATGCCCATGGCGTCCTGCAAAACAACGCCGGACGAGACGCAGGACAGGCCAAGACAGCAATCCTGGCAGTCCATATCGCGATGGTCCACGTCCTGACAGTCAGAAGCTTGACAGCCGGCGCTTGCATCCGCCCCATGATCAGCATGGTCACTGACGGAAAAGGGCTGTTGTGGTGCGCAGTTGGCCATACCGGCGGACGCGCCCAAACCGATGGATACGACCATCATTAACATGGCGGCAGCCAAAACTATGAACCGATAACCGGGCATCGACACTCTATAGACCACTTCAACTTATCTTTGTTGATTTAAAACAATCCCTCGATAGATGACAGCGCACATGTTGAACCCCGGTTCATGTCGCCTACTCGAACAGGCTCGACACCGACTCTTCGCGCGACGTGCGGCCGATCGCTTCGCCGAGCAGGCTGGCGATGCCGATGACCCGGATATTGCGCGCCACCTTCACCGCTTCCGTGGGCTGGATCGAATCGGTGATCACCAGATGCTTGAGCTTTGACGAGGTGATCCGCGCCACCGCACCGCCCGACAGCACTCCGTGGGTGATATAGGCGCTCACATCCTTGGCGCCCTGCGCCAGCAGCGCCTCGGCGGCGTTGCACAGCGTTCCGCCGGAATCGACGATGTCGTCGATCAGGATGCAGGACTTGCCCGCCACTTCGCCGATGATGTTCATGACTTCCGACTCGCCTGCCTTCTCGCGGCGCTTGTCGACGATGGCGAGCGGCGTATCGAGCCGCTTGGCAAGGGCCCTGGCGCGCACCACGCCGCCGATGTCCGGCGAAACCACGACCGAATTTGCCACATCATTGTGCTGCTTGATGTCGCGCACCAGCACCGGTCCGGCGAAGAGATTGTCGGTGGGGATGTCGAAGAAGCCCTGGATTTGCCCCGCATGAAGATCGAGCGTGAGCACCCGGTCGGCCCCGGCGCGGGTAATCAGGTTGGCCACAAGCTTGGCTGAAATGGGAGTGCGCGGTCCGGGTTTGCGGTCCTGGCGGGCATAGCCGAAATAAGGCAGCACCGCGGTCACGCGTTTGGCCGAAGCCCGCTTCAGGGCATCGATGATGATCAGCAGTTCCATCAGATGGTCGTTGGCCGGGAAGCTGGTGGACTGCACCACGAACATGTCCTGGCCGCGGACGTTTTCCTGGATTTCAACGAACACTTCCATGTCGTTGAAGCGTTTGACCACGGCCTTGACCTGCGGCAGGTGGAGGTAGGAACAGATAGCTTCCGCCAGGGGCCGGTTGCTGTTACCCGCCACTATTTTCATCATGCTTGTCCCTCGTCGCCGCGCTGCCTGTGGGCGCTCTATAACAAGGGTGTGACACAAGCGCAAATGCCGCCTGTGGGGAGTGTTAAGAACCCCCTTCAATCCCCTCATGCTGAGGTGCTCACGCGCCAGCGTGAGCCTCGAAGCATCTGTTTCCGAGGCAGCCGGCCCTTCGAGGCCTTGCTCACGCAAGGCACCTCAGGGTGAGGTCAGGCATCACCTGAACTTGTTGATCAGTTCGAAGATCCCGCTGGCGGCGGCTTCCACCGCAGCGCCGGCGATATCGCCCCAGCCCGCGTCGAGCGAGCCGGCGGGAACTTTGTTGGCCTGGTTCACATCGCCGAGCTTGCCGCCATCGGGTGCCTGCACCGCCCAGTTGAGCGCCACCTGCTGCATGTTGCCCGAAACGTCCGCCATCTCGACCCGGCCTGAAATGGTGAGCGCATTCTTGGCCGGGGCGCTGAGCACCGTCCAGCCCGCCAGGGTCAAGGTCTGGCGCATGGCGCGGGTCAATTCGTCATTGCCCGTGCCCTTGGCCCCCTTGACCGGAATGACCGCCACGGCCCTGATGACCAGCCGCCCGCTCTTGGCGTCAGCGGCAATATCCTCCGGCGTCGCGGCAGCCGCCTGCTGCCTGCCCGGGCCATTGAGGGTTTCCAGATCGATCTCCTTCGACGCTCCCGGCCCTGCCGCGATCATCGCCTCCCAGGGCGGGGAAATGATGGCCGACGTCCGCTCCGCCGGCTCAAGCTTGCCGAAGGGCTGGCTGCCTCCTGCGGCACAAGCCGCAAGCATTAGCAGGAAGAGAATGGACAGCAGTCGTGTCATCTTGCGATCATGGTGAGAGGATATTTCGAAACGGGTTCGGGCTTCCTGGTCCCGATGATATAGGTGCGCCCCAGGCAATAGGCAGCCTCCGATGCGGAATTCATCAGGATCATGTGGGCAAAGAACACCATGCCTTCCGCGATCACGACTTCATTGCCGCGATAGAACATGGGGAAATCCATCCAGCTCGGGGTGAACTTTGCCCCCAGCGAATAGCCGCAGGCATTGAGCCGGTGCTCGCGCATGCCATGGGCATCCATCACCCGGGCGTGGGCTTCAAACACCTCGCCAGCGGTTTTCCCCGGCCGCAATGCGCCTTCAACTTCGCTGAGCGCCGCGCGGCAGGCCTCATCCATCTTCAGATGATCCTTGTTCGGCTTGCCGATGATCAGGGTGCGCATGAAGGCCGCATGGTAGTGGCGATAGACACCCGCGAACTCCAGCGTGAGCTGGTCGCGTTTCGACAGTTTCCGGCGGCCCGACTTGTAGCGGCAGAGCAGCGCGTCACGGTCCGATCCGATGATGAATTCATTGCCCGGGTAGTCTCCGCCACCGGAGAAAATGGCTGAATGCTGGGCGGCGAGAATATCGCCCTCATCGGCGCCCGCCTTTGCTTTTTTAATTCCGGCCTTCAGGGCTTCATCACCAAGCTTGCCGGCCTTGCGCACATATTTGAGCTCGGCTGGCGATTTGACCAGGCGCAGCCGGTCTACAAGATTGGTCGATTCAACCAGAGTGCAAAAACCCTCCATCGCGGCATCCACCGCCTTGCCGTTGAAATGCGTGAGGCCATAGGAATTGGTTTCGATGCCAAGACGCTTGCCGCGCGCTCCGAGGCTTTCCAGCATATCCCGCAACTGGGTTGCTGGCTGGGCTCCCGCCTGATCGGTCCAGATACGGATGTCCTGAATGTTGGAAGTATGCTGCGCCTGGCGCAAATCCGCCGAGCGGGTGAGCAGCGCCAGCTTGCCATCGGCGCCGAGATAGAGGCACTGGAAAAAGCAGAAGCCGAAGGTGTCATAGCCCGTGAGATAATACATGCTCTCCTGCTGGAACATGAGCAGGCCGTCGAGATTGGCTTTCTGCATGGCGGCAGTCGCCGCGGCGACGCGCTGCCGGTATTCGGAAGGCTCGAAATGAAGTGCCATGAATGCCCCTAGGTCAACGTGATGGCGGCGATCTGCCGTCCGTAATCCTTCTCCCGTGCATGCGTGGCGCGGCGATAGGAGAAATATTCCGCCTCGCGCTTATACGTGCAAAGCCCGCTGTCGATGACCGCGCCGGTGCCGAAGCTTTTCATGCGCGCCATCAAGTATGCAGGTAAATCAAACATATAGTGTCCCTTCTTCAATGATTCTGTGAAGTAGATTCTGTTGCCGGCCGCGGCCTCGACGAAGCGCGCGATGAATTCCGGCCCGACTTCATAGGCCGCTTTCGAGATGGTGGGGCCAAGCACGGCAACGATATTGGCCCGCTTGGCGCCAAGCTCTTCCATTTTCAAGACCGTGGCATCGGTGATGCCGGTGAGCGCCCCCTTCCAGCCCGCATGGGCGCAGCCAATGACCCCTGCCCTCTCATCGGCAAACAGCACTGGGCCGCAATCGGCGGTGAGCGTTCCCAGAATCAGGCCCGGAACATTGGTCACCATGCCGTCAACCTTCGGCCGGTCCTCATATGCCCAGGGCTTTTTCACGATCAGGGCGTCCGCGCTGTGCACCTGGAACGTAGTGGCTATTTGCGGCTCCGTTCCCCCCAACGCCTTGGCCACCACGCTGCGGTTGCGCACCACCGTTTCGCGGTCATCGCCCGATCCCAGCCCGCAATTGAGCGAAGCGAAGATGCCGGTGGAATGCCCGCCTTGCCGCCCGAAGAAGCCATGGGCGATGCCGGGTTGTTTGAGTTCGCGGGTGACGATCATGCTGCCCCGAACGGGTAAGGCATTGGGAGGTTTGCCGAGGTTGCTGCCATGACTTTGAAGAGATTGCCCATTTCCGTTTCACCTGCCAGCCGCGCAACGGCCCGGTCCAGGATCTCCCTGCTGTTCGCATCGGCTTTTGACGAAAGAATGGCGGCCCGCTGCTCCAGCCCCATGGCCAGAAGAAACGCCCGCTGGGTAATGGCAGGATACACCACCGCACCGCCCTGGATAAAGGCCTTGGCCAGCGCCTCGAAATCCACATGCGAGGTGATGTCGCTCTCGCCCGGCCGGTCGGTAACCGCCACATACTCATGGGCCCGCACCGCCTGCAAGGTGTCGCCCGGTGCGGTTTGCAGATGGCCATAGTCAATGATGAGGGCGCAGCCCCCATCTCTGGCAAGACGCTGGCCAATCTCTTGCGCGATGCCGCTGCGCTGGGGGGCAAATTCAATCACGTCGCCATTGGCCCCTTGCGCGTTGTCCAAAGCGGCCGGCATGAAGCCCATGCCTTCCGCGCCCACGCAGCGCTCGAGCCATTTGCCGTGGCGCTTTTCAAACTGCCGGAGGGGAATGGCATCGAAGAATTCATTGGCAATGAGAAGCAGCGGGCCCTCCGGCACATTGGCGAACGTGTCATGCCACGTCACTTGGCCAAGCTTATCCTTCTGCAGCTTGCGCAGGATCGGACTCATTTCAACAAGATGAATCCGCGCCGCTTCCCGAAAGCCCGGCATCACTTTCGCAGCCTTGAGAATGTCAGCCATCAGGGTTCCCCGGCCCGGACCCAGTTCCACAAGATTGAACTGTGCGGGCTTGCCCATGGCATCCCACGCCGCCGCGCACCACACGCCGATCAACTCACCGAAGATCTGCGAAATCTCCGGCGCCGTCATGAAGTCCCCCTGCTCGCCAAAGGGATCGCGCGTCATGTAATAGCCATGCAGCGGATGGCCGAGGCACAGTCCCATGTAGCGGTCTATCGGCATCGGACCCTCGGCAGCAATGATCTCGCCGATGATTTTTTCCAGCGGCGTCATGCGGGCCGCCGCGAACGCAACAGCAACCACACGCCGATGGCAAGAAGCGGCACCGACAGGATC
This sequence comes from Hyphomicrobiales bacterium, assembly GCA_016792825.1. Classification (GTDB taxonomy): domain Bacteria; phylum Pseudomonadota; class Alphaproteobacteria; order Rhizobiales; family Aestuariivirgaceae; genus Aestuariivirga. Next base: position 913 of record JAEUMI010000295.1, on the reverse strand, counting down.
ATGCCCATGGTGCCAAAGCCGCCGAAATAGCCCAACTGCGCATCGGGTTCGCGCACGAACTCAACCACGATCCGCGAGAGACCATAGATCAGCGCATACATCCCCGCCGCCCGGCCGGGCCTGGTCAGGATCTTGTAGCGGTAAACCGCATAGTTGATCACCGCAAACAGCAGCACTCCTTCCAGGAAGAGCTCATAAAGCTGGCTGGGATGGCGCGGCAGCCCCGTGAGGTCATTGGGAAACACAAAGGCCCAGGGCAGATAGGTTTCGCGGCCATAAAGCTCGCCATTGATGAAATTGGCCAGCCGCCCGAGGCCGAGGCCAACCGGCGTTGCCGCCGCACCCAGGTCCAGCAGCCGGTCAAGGCCAATTCCCTGGCGCCGCGCATAGATGTAGGAGGCGATGATCACGCCAAAGAAACCGCCGTGGAACGACATGCCGCCTTCCCATACGCGAAGAATGTAAAGCGGATCCGATAGTATTTGTGTCCAGCCGTAGAACATCAGGTAGCCAATGCGCCCGCCAAGCACCACCCCAAGCATGGCCAGGAGGAAGAAATCATCAATCTGCTTTGGCGTGGCCGATGGCGTGGTTCCGGCCCAGAGCCGGGGATTGGACACCAGCCGCTTCATGTACCAGATGCCGAAGACAATCCCCACGATATAGGCCAGCGCATACCAGCGTATGGCGAAAGGCCCGATTGAAAACAGCACCGGATCAATATTGGGGAATGGCAGCACCGCAAAAGTGAACATGGCGCCGGACAGTGTCTGCGTCGCGCCCTGCCGTCAAGTCCGCAGAAATTGCCTGATCACGCCCCGTGCAGAAGGTCGGTCGAACCTTTGGCCGCAGCATCCGGGTGACCCAAGCCGCGCAACTGTCCGAGTGCTGATTGCACCACAAAGCGGGCCCC
>JAEUMI010000238.1 GCA_016792825.1 Hyphomicrobiales bacterium | reverse complement strand
ATGTTCAGCGTGTTCGAGGTGGTCACGAACATCACGTTCGACAGGTCATATTCCACTTCGAGATAGTGGTCCATGAAGGTCGAGTTCTGCTCGGGATCGAGGACTTCCAGCAAGGCGGATGAAGGATCGCCGCGGAAATCCATGCCCATCTTGTCGATTTCATCGAGCAGGAAAAGCGGGTTGGATTTCTTGGCCTTCTTCATCGACTGGATGATCTTGCCGGGCATCGATCCGATATAGGTGCGGCGGTGGCCGCGGATTTCGGCCTCATCGCGCACGCCGCCGAGCGACATGCGGATGAACTCACGCCCCGTGGCCTTGGCAATGGATTTGCCGAGCGACGTCTTGCCGACGCCGGGAGGTCCGACGAGGCAGAGGATCGGCCCCTTCATCTTGTTGGTGCGGCTTTGCACGGCAAGATATTCGATGATCCGTTCCTTGACCTTGTCGAGGCCGAAATGGTCGGCATCGAGCACGCCCTGGGCGAACGGCAGGTCACGCTTGACCTTGCTTTTCACGCCCCAAGGCAGGCTGAGCAGCCAATCCAGATAGTTGCGCACGACGGTGGCTTCCGCCGACATCGGGCTCATCTGGCGAAGCTTCTTGATTTCGGCTTCGGCGCGCTCGCGGGCTTCCTTGGAAAACTTGGTGTTCTTGACCCTCTGCTCGAGCTCGCCCACTTCGTCGCGCTCTTCGCCGTCGCCCAGTTCCTTCTGAATGGCCTTCATCTGCTCATTCAGATAATACTCGCGCTGGGTCTTCTCCATCTGGCGCTTGACGCGGCTGCGGATGCGCTTTTCGACCTGGAGCACGGAAATCTCGCCTTCCATCACGGCAAAGGCTTTCTCAAGCCGGGCCTGGACGGACTGCATTTCGAGAATTTCCTGCTTCTCGGTGATCTTGATGGCGAGGTGGGCGGCAATCGTATCGGACAGCTTGGCAAGATCGGTGATCTGGCCAAGGGTGGCGAGGATTTCCTGCGGCACCTTCTTGTTGAGCTTCACATAGCTCTCGAACTGGGAAATGGCGGTGCGGGCCAGCGCCTCGGTTTCCTGCTCGTTGGTGATGATGTTGGGCAGCAGCTTCACTTCGGCCTCGAAATAGTCGGCGTGGGCGGTGAAGCGCTCCACCTTGGCGCGCTCGGTGCCTTCGACCAGCACCTTCACGGTGCCATCGGGCAATTTCAGCAGCTGCAGGACCTGGGCCAGCGTGCCCACTTCGTAGATCGCGTCAATTGACGGATCATCATCAGCCGGGTTCTTCTGGGCGACGAGCAGGATGCGCTTGTCCTCGCGCATCACTTCCTCAAGCGCCTTGATGGACTTCTCACGGCCCACGAACAACGGGACGATCATGTGGGGGAAAACCACGATGTCGCGGAGCGGCAGGACCGGAAGGGTTTCTGCGCTGCCTGGGGTTGCCGGGGTCTTTGAAACTTTGGTCGTCATTTTTATTCCTTTCGCGGGTTTGGCCGCTTGTTTCGACCGCCCCCGGGAAGTGGGCTGCGGTCTACTTGCGCCTTCGGGCCACCACGCATTCACTCGCGTTACACACGAAACAACCCGAACCAGTAGGCTAGAAATGGAGGTCCGGGGTTAACTTTTCAATGGCCATGACTGGCCATTTTCAACACCTGTCAGGCGGAAGCCGGCGCCAGCTTGGCGTTGCCCTGCTTTTCGCGGTCGGCATAGATCAGCAAGGGCTTGGCGTCGCCATCCACGACTTCCTTGGAGATTACCACCTCTTCCACCCCGTTCATGGTGGGAAGGTCAAACATGGTTTCCAGGAGGATCAGCTCCATGATGGAGCGCAGGCCGCGGGCCCCGGTCTTGCGCTCGATGGCCCGGCGCGCGATGGAGCGGAGCGCCTCTTCCGGGAAGGTGAGCTTCACGCCCTCCATCTCGAACAGGCGCTGGTACTGCTTGATCAGGGCATTCTTCGGCACGGTGAGGATCTGGATGAGGGCGGCCTCGTCCAGGTCTTCGAGCGTGGCGATCACCGGCAGGCGGCCGACGAATTCAGGGATGAGGCCGAAACGCAGCAAATCCTCAGGTTCAAGGTCGCGCAGCATGGCGCCGGTGCGGCGGTCGTCGACGGACTTGACCTCGGCGCCGAAGCCGATGCCGGACCCCTTGCCGCGCTGGTTGATGATGCGTTCGAGGCCGGCAAAGGCGCCGCCGCAGATGAACAGGATGTTGGTGGTGTCGACCTGCAGGAATTCCTGCTGGGGATGCTTGCGGCCGCCCTGGGGCGGCACGGAGGCAACGGTGCCTTCCATGATCTTGAGGAGCGCCTGCTGCACGCCTTCGCCGGACACGTCACGGGTGATCGAGGGGTTGTCGGATTTCCGCGAAATCTTGTCCACTTCGTCGATGTAGACGATGCCGCGCTGGGCCCGCTCGACGTTGTAGTCGGCCGACTGGAGCAGTTTCAGGATGATGTTTTCCACATCCTCGCCGACGTAGCCCGCTTCGGTGAGCGTGGTGGCGTCGGCCATGGTGAAGGGCACGTCGAGAATGCGGGCAAGGGTCTGGGCCAGCAGGGTCTTGCCGGAGCCGGTGGGGCCCACGAGCAGGATGTTGGACTTGGCCAGTTCCACGTCATTGTTCTTGGCGGCGTGGTTCAGGCGCTTGTAGTGATTGTGGACGGCAACGGCCAGGACCTTCTTCGCATAGACCTGGTCGATGACGTAATCATCGAGGACTTTGCGGATTTCCTGGGGCGAAGGCACGCCGTCCTTGGACTTGACCAAAGACGATTTGTTCTCTTCGCGGATGATGTCCATGCAGAGTTCGACGCATTCATCGCAGATGAAGACAGTCGGTCCGGCAATCAGCTTGCGGACTTCATGCTGGCTCTTTCCGCAGAAAGAGCAATACAGCGTGTTCTTGTTGTCGCCCGCGTTTGCCTTACTCATGCTTTCTCCTTGAACATTCCGCCTGGCAATACATCAGCAATATACATGCCAAGACTTTAACGGGATATCACCCAACTGTCACAAACAAGGCGAACTTAGCTCAATTCACGCGACTCAATCCAGCATGCGCCGCCAGAGTTAATCAAAAATTGATGATCCACCGATCCGATCACCCTATGAAGCCCCATTTGCCATAAAACTCAAGTTAACTATTTGGAATCGCTCGGCTCTGCCCGCTTTTCCAGGATTTTGTCGATCAGCCCGAAATCCCTGGCCATTTCCGCCGTCATGAAGTTATCACGCTCGAGCGCCTCTTCCACTGCCTTGTAATCGCGGCCCGTGTGCTTCACGTAGATCTCGTTGAGGCGTTTTTTCAGGCTTTCCACTTCCTTGGCGTGGATCAGGATGTCGGTCACCTGGCCCTGGTAGCCGCCGGACGGTTGGTGGACCATGACGCGGGCATTGGGCAGGGCAAAGCGCATGTCCTTCTCGCCCGCCGCCAGCAGCAGCGAACCCATGGAGGCCGCCTGCCCCATCACGGTGGTTGAAACCTTGGGGCGGATGAACTGCATGGTGTCGTAGATCGAAAGCCCCGATGACACCACGCCGCCGGGCGAATTGATGTACATGGAAATCTCTTTCTTGGGATTGTCGGCCTCGAGGAAGAGGAGCTGCATGCAGATCGAGGCCGCCACATTGTCGTCAATGGCGCCGGTGATGAAAATGATGCGCTCGCGCAGCAGGCGCGACGGCAGGTCGTAAACGCGCTCGCCGCGGGCCTCTTGCTGGATGACCGACGGCCAGAAGGAAGCCTGGGTCAGATAATCGACGGGATCGCGCATATAAGTCCTCGGTTGGGGTGAATCAGATGGATTTGCTTCCCTATAGATAGGTGACGCATAGCGCTTCGGGAAGCCCTTTATTTCCAACGGAAAAAGGGTGGATATTAACCACCCTTTTCAAATCGCGGCTTGCTGTAAGGACTCAGTCGTCCTTCTTCTTGGCCTTTTTGGCAGCCGGTTTCTTCTTCGGCTTGGCCTCGGCAGTGCCGTGATCGTGGCTGTGATCATGGGCGTGGTCATGATCATGGTCATGCCCGGCATGATCGTGGTCGTGATCATGATTCTCGTCGCGGACCACGTGATCCTCGTCGTCATCCTGGACCATGGCCTGCAATTCCTCGCGGCTCACGGTCTTTTCGGTGACCTTGGCCTTGGAGACGAGGAAATCCACGACCTTCTGCTCGAACACCGGCCCGCGCAATTCCATCAGGGCATTGGGGTTCTTGCGGTAGTGGTCGAACACCTGCTTCTCCTGGCCGGGGAACTGGCGGGCCCGGGCCATGAGCGACTGCTGAAGCTCCTGCTCGTTGACCTGGATGCCTTCCTTTTCGCCCAGGGTGCCGAGCACCAGGCCGAGCCTAACGCGGCGTTCGGCAATGGTGCGGTATTCGGCCTTGGCGGCGTCTTCGGTGGTGCCTTCGTCGGCAAAGCTCTTGCCGGCCTTCTGCATTTCCTGAACCAGGGCGTTCCAGATGCCGCCGAATTCGGCGTCAACCAGGCGCTGGGGCAGCTCGAAGCTGTAGAGGCCGTCCAGCGCATCGAGAACGTCGCGCTTGAGCTTCATGCCGGTCATGCTGTCATATTCCTGGGACAGCCTGGCGCGGATCATGTCCTTCAGCTTGCCCAGATCCTCAAAGCCCATCTTCTTGGCAAACTCGTCGTCGACGGTGCCTTCCTTCGGCCCTTCGACGGAAGCGACCTTCACGGCGAATTCGGCTGGCTTGCCCGCCAGTTCCTTGACGCCATAGGTCTCCGGGAACGTCACTTTCACGGTCAGCTCGTCGCCGGCCTTGTGGCCCACCAACTGGTCCTCGAAGCCCGGAATGAACTGGCCGGAGCCGAGCTCCAGGGGCACATCCTCGGCGGTGCCGCCGTCAAATACTTTACCATCGACTTTGCCGACGAAACCGATGGTCACCTTGTCGCCCTTGGCTGATTTGCCGTCCTTGGGCTCCCAGGCCTTGTACTGGGCGGTGAGACGGCCAAGCGCCTCGTCAACCTGGGCATCGGTGATGGCCACCACATGGCGGGTGAGCTCGACGCCGGAGACGTCCTTCATCTCGAAGGTGGGAAGGACTTCAAAGGCGAGCGAGAAGGCGAAATCGGCTTCGCCGGCCATGATGGCCTCCACTTCCTTCTCTTCCTCGGGAAGCTTCACTTCCGGCTGATAGGCGGGCTTCAGGTTGCGCTCGGCGAGCACCTGCTTGGACTGGTCGTCAATGGTCTTCTGCACCACTTCGGCCATCAGCGCCTTGCCATACATGCGCTTCAGATGGGGCACGGGCACCTTGCCGGGGCGGAAGCCCTTGATATTGGCGCGGCCGGCCATCTCGTGGAGCTTCGAATCAAGCTCCTTGCTGAGCTCGGCGGCACCCACCACAACCTTGAATTCACGCTTGAGCCCGGAGCTCAGTGTTTCGGTAACCTGCATTGTCTTTTACTTTCCGGTTTGACCTTAAAATCCTGCTGCCACGGCGCATTGGTGCGGGCGGAGGGACTTGAACCCCCACGGGTTTCCCCACAGGAACCTAAATCCTGCGTGTCTGCCAATTTCACCACGTCCGCGCGCTGCGCTTCCTAATCCGGGCGGTCTATAGCAGAGGGGTTTGGGGGATGCCAGAGAAGAAAATGCGCGCGGTCTGCCCATCGCAGGGCAGGCCTAAAGCGCGGTACGGAAATGAAAAAGGGCCCTGTAGGGGGCCCTCTCCAGTTTGTGCCGCAACATGCAGGACGTGGTTAATCGGTGCGCTGGCTCACCCCGACCCAGCGGAAGATTTCCGGCGTGTCAATCACCTTGTCGGCCAGGCCACCCAGCGAAATCCGGATGCCGGCCTTGATCTGGTGTTCGTCAGCGGATGCGTCTTGGGAGTGCACGTAGAAGCCATCATAGGCGGCAAAAAGCGTTACAGGCGCCGATTCGAGAGCGTAGTCCAATGACGCGCCCCAGGACACCAGGTAGCCGTTTTCGCCTGGATCATCCACATCGCCATCAGCATAACCGACATGGAGGCCCATGCCCAGGCTGTCGCTGACGTTAAAGCTTGGCGCCGCCCGCACGAACCAGGCATCGGCTATCGTGTCAGTGCCACTTCCGAGGTTTGAATCGAGGTAGCCTGCCTGCAGCAGGAAATCGCCGGAGCCGAAGTCATGCAGATATTCGGCGCCCGCGAACCACAGGTTGCTTGAATCATTGCCATCGTAGTCAACCCCACCGTATCCGCCAAATACGCCGATGCCCGAGCCATGCATTGCATGGGCCGCAATCTGCCAGCCAAGCTCCATCTGGTCATCGTCTGCATTTCCCACGAAGTTAAGCGCGCCCTGCCCCGTGAGTTGCAGGAGAAATGCGTCGCTCGCACCGAAGATGAGCGAAGCGTCCGTTCCGGCGGAGGGAAAATCTCCCTTGTTGTCACTGTCATCGGCATCGCCGCTGCTGCCGCCGAGAAAATA
>JAEUMI010000331.1 GCA_016792825.1 Hyphomicrobiales bacterium | reverse complement strand
ATACATCGCACCCAGCCGCGATTGGGCAGGCGCATGGTCGCTCGAGGCCGCCATCCCAAACCATTTGGCCGCTTCCGGATCATCTCGAGACACACCAAGGCCCAGGGAATACATCTCGCCAAGGCCATACTGCGCCGATGGGCTGCCTTGATCGGCCAGGCTCTTCCAGATCTGAAATGCTGCGGCATAGTCGCCGCTGTCATAGGCGGCATGACCGTCCTCGAAAGTTTCTGCAATCGATGGATCGGACAGCATGACAATGGCTAGTCCGAATACTGATAACAGGGAATTGCGTTTCATCTCATTCACGACCAGAGTCCTGCCAGGGCCGGCCAAGGCTTTCTTCCAGGGTGACGAAGTATAGATCAAACAGACAAGCAAGCCAAATTGGACCCGCGATGCACTTCTCGCCTGTGGCAAACGCTCGAATTAGTTCGCTTCCAGTTCTTCCTTCAGCATTTCAAGTTCAAGCCACTGCTCCTCGGCCTGGGTCATTTCCGCCTTGGCTTTCTGGTGGCGCGACATGGCCTTTTCAAAGCCCATGGGATCCCGGGCGAAAAGCTCCGGGTCGGCTAGTTTTGCTTCAAGCGCAACTATCTCGTCGTGCAGGGACGCCATCTTGGCAGGTAGAGTTTCAAGCGCATGCTTGTCCTTGAATGTCAGCTTGCGTCGGGCCTGCGGTTTAGACGGCTGTGCAGATGAAGCGGCCCGTTCACTCACGGCAACTTTCAATGCGCGTGCATTCACGCCGGCGCCACGCTGCGCCACCATGTCCGAATAACCGCCGGCATATTCCGTCCATTTTCCATCACCCTCGAACATCAGGATGGAGGTGGCCACCCGGTCGAGGAAGTCGCGGTCATGGCTCACCAGCAAAATCGTTCCCTGATAGTCTCCCAGCATCTCCTGCAGGAGATCGAGCGTCTCCAGATCGAGATCATTAGTGGGCTCGTCCAGCACCAGGAAATTCGAGGGCTTGGCCAGTTCGCGTGCCAGGATAAGCCGCGCCCGCTCGCCGCCCGACAGCACCGAAACTGGCGTCCGCGCCTGTTCCGGCCGGAACAGGAAGTCCTTCATGTAGCTCGCCACATGGCGGGTCTCGCCATTGATGGTCACCGATTGGCCACGGCCAGCCGTAATCACATCGGCCAGCAGGGTATTGGGATCAAGGCTTTGGCGGCTTTGGTCCAGCGTCACAACTTGCAGGTTGGTGCCAAGCCGCACCGACCCGCTATCGGGTTCCATGGCGCCGGTAAGCATTTTGATGAGCGTGGTTTTGCCGGCCCCATTCGGCCCCACGATTCCAAGTCTGTCACCGCGCAGCATCAGCAGGTCAAGGTTTGAGACAATTGCCCGCTCGCCGAAGGATTTGGAAATTTTTTTGGCTTCGACAACCAGGCGGCCAGAGGCGTCGCCGCTCGATGCCGTGAGCCGCACATTGCCGAGATTGCCCACATGCTCACGCCGCGCCCTGCGCAGGGTGGAAAGCAGGCCCACCCGGCGCATGTTGCGCTTGCGCCGCGCCGTAACACCATAGCGCATCCAGTGTTCTTCCGTGGCGATGCGTTGCGCCAGTTTCTGCTGCTCGATCTCTTCCTGCTCCAGAACCTGGTCGCGCCAGGCCTCGAAGTCCGAGAATCCGCGATCCATTCTTTTAGAGGCGCCGCGGTCCAGCCAAATCGTGCGGTTCGACAGGGCTTCGAGAAAGCGCCGGTCATGGCTGATCAGGATGAACGCAGCGCGCGACGACTTGAGTTCATTTTCCAGCCACTCAATGGCCGGCAGGTCCAGGTGGTTGGTCGGTTCATCAAGGAGGAGAATGTCCGGGTCAGGCGCCAGCGTCCGCGCCAAAGCTGCCCTGCGCATTTCGCCCCCCGAAAGCGTCGCGGGCTTTTCGTCCCCCGTCAGGCCCAGTTCATTGAGATAGTGCTTGCAGCGGTAGGGATTGTCCGTCGGCCCCAACCCTGCCTCAACATAATCCAGCACCGTTGCGAAATTTCCGAAATCCGGCTCTTGCGGCAGGTATCTCACCGTGGTTCCCGGCTGCAGCCAGCGCTCGCCGCCATCGGGTTCAACCAGCCCCGCCGCGATCTTCAGAAGCGTTGACTTGCCCGAACCATTGCGCCCCACCAGAGCAATCCGCTCATCGTCGGCCAGCATGAGCTCCGCCCCCTCCAGCACCGGCTTTCCGCCGAAGGTGAGGTGAATGTCTTGTAGATTGAGAAGGAGTCTGGCCATTGCAGGGGGGTGGTTAGCTGATTGTTGCTAACCCCTCAAGTAAGCACTGATCTCCACTGGCGCCGAAGCGGCGAAGAACTGTTTGGTGGGCAGAACATGGGCAATCCGGCCATTTTGCACGAAAGCAATCCGCGATGCCGCATACCTGGCGTCCTCCGGCTGATGCGTGACCATCAGGATTGTCAGCTTCCGCTCCACTTGAATTTCCCTGATGAGATCCAGCATGTCGCGCCGCAGCGCCGGTCCCAGCGCCGTAAAGGGTTCGTCCAGCAGCAGCACCGGCTTGTCCCGCACCAGGGCGCGGGCAATGGCGATGCGTTGCCGTTCACCGCCAGATAGTTCCGTTGCTTTACGTGCCTTGAAATCCGAAAGCCCGACCCGCGTCAGCGCCTCGTCAACGCGCTCGTGCTGTTGCGTATCAAGTTTCAGGTCCGCTGAAATGCCCAGCGCCACATTGGTCCACACATCAAGGTGGGCAAAACTGTTGTGATCCTGGAAAATCATGCTCACCGGGCGCTGGTCCGGCGCCACACCTTCCATGTCGGCACCGCCAATCGAAATCCGCCCGGAAACCGGATCATCGAATCCGGCAATGAGCGAGAGCAGGGTGGACTTGCCGGCCCCGCTCGGTCCGATGATTCCCACAAGCTCGCCCTTTGCCACCTGCAGGTTGAAATTCATCACCATGTCTTCATAGCGGAAGCCGACGTTCTCAAGTGTGATCATGGCTTTGGCTCCATCTCTGGGCGATTGTTATCAGGGCAAAGCAGAAAGCGGCCAGCACCAGGGCCGTGCCCGCCGCATCATTCATCCGGTAGTTGCCCATCTGCCGGAAGATCAGGGCGGGCAGGGTGACGAGGCTGTCGCTGCCAAACAGCGTGATCGCCGAAAGATCACCGAGGGAAACAATTACGGCCATCAGGAATGCAAGGCCGAGCGGCTTGCGCAGCACAGGAAGGTCAATGAGCTTGAACCTTGCCAAGCCACTTAATCCAAGACTTGAACAAAGCCGGTCATGCCGTTGAACCGAATCCGTGATTGCCGGGTAAAGCGGCGACCAGACGAAGGGCAGCGCCATGAGCGCGTTCAATATGATCACCAGGAAAATCGCATAGCGGCTCATATCGGCAAGGGGACTGAGGGTCACGAACCAGCCCGTGGCGAGAACCGCAGGCGGCATGATGAGTGAAGCAAGGCAGGCAAGTGTTATGACTGACTTCAGAAACGTGCGTGGCTGCCGTGCCGCTGTTTCCGCAAGCACCCAACCCAGGGCGATGCTGAGGCTTGCGGACGCCAGCCCAATCAGCAGGCTCGTGGCCGATGCCCAAAACAGGGATCCATCTGGACGGATACTGCCAATGCCCGACAGGATGACGCTGAGTATGGGCGGCACAACGATCACGATGCCCAAGGCTATCAGCAAGCCGTCCAAGATTTTTGAGAATCTTGATTTCCCGTCCCAGCGCCGAGTTCTTGCAAGTGTGGGCGGAACCACCTGGATTTCCCGTGCAAACTGGCCCGCGACAAGAACCAGAAGTCCGCAGGTCACGAGTTGCGCCAGCGCGAGGATGGAAGCCCGCGCCGGATCAAAGTCCAGCCGAAGCGACTGGTATATCGCCACTTCAAGTGTGGTTGCCTGCGGGCCGCCGCCAAGGATGAGGACAACGGCAAAACTCGCCGTGCACAACAGAAATATCAGACTGGCAATGCCCATGAGCGCCGAGGCAAGCTGCGGCCACTCGATGAATCGGAATACCTGCCCGGCGCTGAAATTAAGCTGCGCCGCCAGGCGGAAATTCTCCGCCGGGATCGACTCGAGTCGCGTCAGCATGAGGCGCACCGCAAGCGGCATGTTGAAGAACACATGGGCCAGCAGGATTCCTTTCAGGCCATAGATGGAGAACAGGCCGCCAAAGGGGCCACTGTTGCCATAGACACCAACGATGCCCAGAATGGCGACAATGGCCGGAAGGGCAAGCGGCACGGAAAAGATTCTGAGCAGCGCCTCCCGACCGAAGAATTGCCGCCGGGCCAGGGCGAGCGCCACAGGCAGGGCGATGGCAACCGACAGCAACGTTGAAAGGAACGCCTGCTTCAGCGTGAACACCACCACGCGCGGCAGATAGTCATCAATATGGAATGCTTGCCCGAAGCCAAGCCAGAGCAGCGGCAGGAACCCAAGCGCAACCGCACCCAGAATGAATCCGAGCGCAATTGCCAGTGTTAGTTTCCAAAACATTATTTGCTCAAGGCATTCAGCCACTCATCCACCCAGTCGCGGCGGTTTTTGAACACCTCGTCGGGGGAAAAGAGCAGCGTCTTTCCGGGCGCCACCAATTTGCCGAAGGCCTCCGGCAACGCGGTGTCCGTGGCCCCTGCAGGCAGCATCCAGTTGGTGGTGGGGATGATGTCCTGGAACGCCGGTGTCATCATGAAACCCAGAAATTTCTGCGCCAATGCCTTTTCCGGTGAGGCCTCAATCAGACCAGCGACTTCAATTTGAAGATAGTGGCCCTCGCTGAAGGCGGCAGCCTGATAGCGCGGGGTGTTTTCCGCCACCATGTGATAGGCGGGCGAAGTCGTATAGGACAAGACCATCGGCGCCTCGCCCTTGGTGAACAGCCCATAGGCCTCGCTCCAGCCCGGGGTAATCGTCAGGATTCGCGGCTGCAGCTTTTTCCATTGCTCTGCTGCCCCTTCGCCATAAACCGCTTTCATCCATAGCAGGAAGCCAAGACCGGGCGTTGATGAGCGGGGGTCTTCCAGAACGATCTTCTGGGCGGGATCGCCATTGACGAGTTCATCAAGGCTCTTCGGTGGAGACGCCATTTTCTCCGTGTCATAGATCACCGCGAAATGCGCATAGTCATAGGGCATGAAATAATCGTCGGCCCAGGCCTCCGGCGTTTTGGCCAGCCCCTTGTCCACCCCATGTTTGCCGAACAATCCAGTTCCAATGGCCTCCGCCGTCAGGCTGGTATCTAACCCCAGAACGAGATCGGCCTTGGTGTTGGCGCCTTCCAGTTTCAGGCGGTTGAGCACGGCGACACCGTCACCCAATCCGACCCACTCGATGCTGCAGTCGCAGGTCTTCTCGAATGCCTCCTTCACCTTGCCGCCCGGGCCCCATTCGGTCACGAAGCTTTCGTAGGTGTAGATCGTCAACGTCTCTTTGGCCTGGGCCAAGGAAGCGAAAATGACGGAAGCGATGATTGTGCTGAAAATCTTAAGCATAATACCTCCAATCAGTTTCGGATGGAGGCAGGGAACGAGGGGGATTCCAGGTTCCGCTCGCAATCCCTCCGCCGGCATAATCCGGATCAGGTTCAGCGGGTTGGAGCGGAAGGCTCCTCTCAGCCGCCTAGGCATGTCCCCGAAAAGTTGAAGACTTTTCGGAAAAGGACAGGCCCAAAGAAGGGCGGCACCCCGTTGAGAGCAAAAACAGACCTAAACTTAAGGGCGTGATCTTTCAAGCTGTTTTTGCTACATGGCGGGCATGTCCAGATTTGCCATCCTCCTTGGCGGCGACCTTGTGGTCACCCCACGTCTGCGCCGGCAAATCGCCGGGGCCCGTATCATTGCTGCGGACAGCGGCATGAAACATGCCAGCGCCCTGGGACTTGTGCCGGAGCTCTGGGTTGGCGATTTTGATTCCGCCGGCTCGGAACTCCTGCTGGACTATGCGCTTGTGCCGCGCCAGACCCATTCCGCCGACAAGGATGCAACAGACGGCGAAATAGCCGTGACTGAAGCTCTTCGCCTCGGCGCTACCGAAATAGTATTGATCGGAGGACTGGGGGGCGAAAGTGACCATGCCACCGCCCACCTTGGCTTGGCGCTTCACCTGGCGAGGTCCGGCCAAAAGTGCTTCATCTCCAATGGCGACGAGGAAGCTTACCCCCTCATAGCCGGAACCTATGAATTTGATTTCGGCCCCCAGAGCCGCTTCAGCATCGTGCCGTGGAGCGACATCACCGGGCTCCATCTTACCGGCGTGAATTGGCCGCTGAAGGACAAGGCGCTCACCCTTGGCACAAGCTTCACCATGTCGAACGTAGCCCTGGGACCTGTGAAGCTGTCCTTCTCCTCCGGCATCGCCATTGCCATAGCCTATCCGACGCAGACGGACTGACATGCAAGTCACCATCGAATATCTCAATTGGCGCGGCGAAGGCGTGGGCGGCGGCCAGACATTCCGCAATGTTCTCGGTGGCGAAACTGTGGATGCGGCAACAGGACAGGTTCTTCAATCCTCGCCCGAGCGCATCGACCCCTTCTGCAAACATTACGTAAAATGCGGCGGCTGCCAGTTGCAGCATTGGCAGCAGCTTCCTTATGAAGCCTGGAAGCGCAATCTCATCACCACTGCTCTTGAGAAGCGCGGCATCAATTTTCAAGTAGGCGACATTATCGATGCCCATGGGATAGGGCGCCGGCGCGTGAGCCTCCATGTCAGGAAAAGAGATGGCATTGTGCAGGCGGGCTTCATGGCCGCCCGCAGCCATGATCTCATCGACATCGATCAGTGCCCCATTCTCGTTCCCGCCTTGCAGAACTCGACAGATATCGCCCGCAAGCTCGGCGCAAAACTCGGCGATTGCGATGTCTCAATCAAGGCGGCGGACAATGGCCTTGATGTTTCAATCAAGGCGGAACGCAAAATCGCTGATGAGCAGGTGCCGAAGTTGGCAACCCTCGTGGAGGAATTGAACCTCGCTCGCCTGAGCATCAACGGAAACTTGGTGGCTTCCCGCGCCGTGCCCGTTGTCTCCATCGGCAAGGCCCTTGTGCGGGTCCCGCCGGGATCATTCCTGCAAGCGACAAAGGCGGGCGAAGAAGCCCTGGCAAATCTGGTTCTGGCGTCATTGGGAAAGTCAAAATCCGTGGCCGATCTCTTCTGCGGCGTTGGCCCCTTCGCCCTGCGCATTGCGGAACGGGCCAAGGTCACTGCGATCGATAGCGACAAACCGGCCATCACCAGCCTGGCTCAGGCCGCGCGCCTCACCACTGGCCTCAGGCCACTGAAAGCCGAAGTCCGCGATCTCATGCGCGAGCCCTTGGTAGCCAGTGAATTGAAAGAATTCGACACAGTGGTTTTTGACCCGCCCCGTGCCGGCGCTGAAGCCCAAGCCCGGCAACTGGCCAAATCAACAGTGAAAACAATTGTCGCCGTGTCCTGCGATCCCGCCACTTTTGCAAGGGATGCAGAAATCCTGGTGGGCGGCGGCTACAAGCAGAAATCTCTTACCGCTGTCGACCAGTTCAAATGGACCTCCCACGTGGAAATCGTGGGAACTTTCGGCCGTTAGTCCTTGGCACGCTCCACATAGGAGCCATCGGCGGTTTCCACGACGATGCGGGTGCCCGAAACAATATGCGGCGGAACCAGCGTGCGCACGCCGTTGGAAAGCAGGGCGGGCTTGAACGACGAAGACGCCGTCTGGTTCTTGATAGCGGGTTCCGTTTCCATGATTTCCAAAGTCACGCGCTGCGGCAGCTCGATGGAAATCGGCGCGCCGTTGAACAGCGCGATCTGGCATTCCATGCCTTCCTGCAGGAATGGCGCGGCATCGCCCACCATGTCTTCATGCAGGCTGATCTGCTCGAAGCTTTCCGGATTCATGAACACATACATGTCGCCATCCTTGTAGAGATAGCTGTGCGTCACGGTTTCCACGAAGGCGCGTTCCATGGCATCCGTCGTCTTGTAGCGAACCACGGTTTTGACCCCGTCCGAGATGCGCCGCATGTCGATGGTGGTTGTGGGCGTGCCCTTGCCGGGATGCATGCTTTCCGATTTGAGGACAACGTAAAGCTTGCCATCCTCATGCTCGATGACATTGCCCTTGCGAACGCCGCTTGCGATAACCTTGACCACTGTTTGAAACCTTCATGAATTGCTGATTTGAGTTGGCGGGGGTATTAGCAGCACCCGGAGATTAAGCCAACCCCTGCAAGGATAGCCCGTAAATGCCCTGGTTTTCGCCCGAAAGGCACAAGGATAGAAGGCCCTTCCTGCTGGCCCGGAACCGCATTTTGGCGGGTTTCCGCCAATGGTTTGACGAGCGGGGGTTTCTGGAGGTGGATTGCGCCGCCCTGCAGGTCTCTCCCGGCAATGAAGCCCATCTCCATGCCTTTGCCACGGACCTGATCCAGCCCGACGGCAGCCGTGAACGGCGCTATCTCCACACCTCGCCGGAATTCGCCTGCAAAAAACTGCTGGCCGCCGGGGAAACCCGCATTTTCAGCCTGGCGCATGTCTTCCGGAACCGCGAGCGAACGCTCACCCATTCCCCGGAATTTACCATGTTGGAATGGTACCGGGCCAACGAGCCCTATGCCGCAATCATCGACGACTGCCTGGCGCTGGTGCGGCTCGCGGCAATCATTTCAGAATCGAAACAGTTTAACTGGCGCCACAGGAAGGCTGATCCATTTGCAGAAGCCGAATGGCTCAGTGTTGCCTGGGCCTTTGAAAAATACGCCGGCGTTGATCTGCTGGCGACCCTGAATGGCAGTGAATCCAATCGCGAGGCTCTTGCCAAGCAATGCCCAGTGCAATTCACCGACAGGGATTCCTGGTCCGACATCTTCAGCCGCATTCTGGTCGAAAAAGTCGAGCCCAATCTGGGCAATGGCACTGTTACGGTTCTATACGAATATCCCGCCTGCGAGGCAGCCCTGGCCCGGGTCTGCACCCACGACCCCCGCGTCTCGGAACGCTTCGAGCTTTATGCCTGCGGCGTCGAACTCGCCAACGGCTTCGGCGAACTCACCGACCCGGTCGAACAGCGGCGCCGTTTCGAGACCGAAATGAATTTGAAGGAACAGCTCTACGGCGAGCGTTACCCGGTAGATGAAGAACTGCTCCAGGCCCTGCGCCTGATGCCACCCGCCTCAGGCGTCGCCCTGGGACTGGACCGCCTGATCATGCTGGCGACCGGCGCGACCCGGATTGGTCAGGTGCAGTGGACACCCGTTTCATAACCCACTGACAATTTGTCATTCCGGCGTGCGCCGGAATCCACCCGCGCCCCGTCGCTTTGCAATCCCAAAGTGATTGACAGGCCAATTCCGCCGCTCCCTCCGGTGACCAGGGCCACCCGGTTTGAGGGATCAAATGCCTGTTTGATCGGTTTTACCTGTGGAATAGACTGCATTAGTTGCACCAAAAACCTTGAATAGTTGCCGGAAACCCTGGACCATCAAGACCCTTGCGTCTTCCTCAAAAATATATCTCTCAAGGCACGGAGTGAAAGAAACTTGGCTGGAACGGCGCCTCTGGACTTTGGATTGTATGACTACATCATCATCGGTGCAGGGTCGGCAGGCTGCGTTCTGGCGACCCGGCTGAGCGCATCGGGCCGCCATAGGGTGCTGCTTCTGGAAGCGGGTGGCGAGGACCGCAATCCCTGGATTCACATTCCAATTGGCTACGCCAAGCTGTTCAACAACCACCACTACAACTGGATGTATGAAACGGAACCCGAGCCGGAACTGGACGGCCGCAAAATTTATCAGCCGCGGGGCAAGGTGCTGGGTGGAACAAGCTCCATCAACGGACTCGTCTATATCCGCGGCCAGAAGGAGGACTTCGACCACTGGGCCCGGATGGGCAACGCTGGCTGGTCCTTCGCGGATGTGCTGCCCTACTTCAAGCGGTCCGAGGATCAGGAGAACGGTGCTGACGCGTACCACGGGGCCGGCGGGCCGCTGGCCGTTTCTAACCCGCGCGAGCCGCACGAGCTCTGCGAAGCCTTCATTAGGGCCGGCATGGAACGTGGCCTGCCGCGCAGGGAGGATTTCAACGGCGCGGACCAGGAGGGCATCGGCTATTTCCAGACCACCTCGCGCAACGGCCGCCGCTGCAGCACGGCGGTGGGCTATCTCCGCCCGGCGCGGGGCCGCAAGAACCTCCATATTGTCACCCACGCATTGGCGCATCGCATCGTGTTCGAGGGCAGGCGGGCAGCCGGCGTGGAATTCCTGCACCAGGGCCGCATCAAGCTCGCGCGGGCGGGCGGTGAAGTTGTCCTTGCGGCAGGTGCTATCAACTCTCCGCAGCTTCTCGAACTATCGGGCTGCGGTCAGGCCGAGCGCCTGAATGGTTTCGGCATACCGGTCATCCTCGATGCGCCGCAGGTGGGCGAAAATCTCCAGGACCATCTGCAGGTGCGAATGGTTTTTCGCTGCAAGAAGCCAATCACCCTCAATGATCAGTACCGCAATCTCTTCCGCCGCGTGGGCATTGGCCTTAGATATGCCGTGCAACGCAAGGGCCCGCTCGCCGTCAGTGCCGGATATGGAACGGCCTTTTTCCGATCGGATACCCGCATCGCCACGCCCGACATCCAGATCCACTTCATCATCTTTTCCACCGACAGGATGGGCCAGAAGCTGCACCCCTTCCCGGGTTTCACGGCTTCGGTGTGTCACCTCCGTCCGGAAAGCCGCGGCACAATTCACCTCAGGAGCGCCGATCCCAGCCAGTCGCCATCAATCCGCGTGAACTACCTGTCCACGGACGAAGACAGGCGCGCCGTAGTTGATGGCCTGAAATTTCTGCGCTCCATCATGCAGGCCCCCGCGATGCTGGACTATGCCTCAGAAGAGATCGAGCCGGGCCTCGCCTGTGCCAGCAACCAGGATCTTCTCGCCTATTGCAGGGCAAAGGGCAGCACCATCTATCATCCTTCCGGCACCTGCCGCATGGGGGTTGATCCAGGAGCCGTCGTCTCTCCCGATCTGAAGGTGAAAGGACTTTCTGGCCTCCGCGTTGCCGATGGCTCCATAATGCCGCAACTCGTATCCGGCAACACCAACGCGGCCATCATCATGATCGGTGAAAAGGCCTCGGACTTGATCCTCGGGGAAAGCCTCTGAATGAGGCGTCTCAACTGGCTGTGGACATCGGCTTCTCAAATCCTCACCCTGAAGAGCCTTGGCGCGGGCCAGGGCCTCGAAGGGTCGTTGATCGCGGAAACGGATGCTTCGAGACGTGCGTTGCCCGCACCTCGGCATGAGGGGTTAAGACAGTCCTTTCGCCGCCAGCACCTGCTTGATGCTCTTGGCCATCTTGTCGACCATTTCGGTCAATTCGGCGTCGGTGGAATTATAGGGCGGCGCCAGAATGATCACGTCGCCATTGATGCCGTCAACATTGCCGCCGACGGGATAGCAGATTAGGCCATTGGCCAGGGCCTGCTGCCGCACAAGCATGAAGAGTTTCAGGGAGCCGTCGAATGGCTTCTTGGTCTTGCGGTCGGCCACCAGTTCCGTGGCGATGAAGTGCCCCCGGCCGCGAATGTCGCCCACCGCCTCGACGCCGGACAGGGCCTCGGCGATCATCTTCTTCAGCTTCGGCTCATTGGCGCGAACCCTGGCAACGAGCCCTTCCCGCGCCACGATTTTTTGAACCGCAACCGCGGCAGCACAACAGGCCGTGTGGCCGGTGAAAGTATGGCCCGTCATCGGTGCGCCATGCACCCGCATGATGGGCTCCGCCACCCGGTCCGTATAGATCGCAGCCCCCAGCGGCAGGTAACCCGCCGCAAGCCCCTTGGCCACCGACATGATGTCAGGCTCCACCCCATCCGTTTCCAGCGCCCGCCACGTGCCGCAGCGGCCTGAACCGCACATGACTTCATCGGCAATCATGAGCACGCCGTATTTGTCGCAAATCTCGCGCACCCGCCTGGCATAGCCGGCAGGAGCGGGAACGCAGCCGCCGGCCGCACCCACCACCGGTTCAAAAATGAACGCCGCGATCTTGTCCGGCCCCACGCGCAGGATTTCATCTTCAAGTTCCTGGGTGCAGGCTTCACCCGCATTGGCCGCGATGGGCCGATAGGCATTGGCCGGAGACAGGCGCGAAACATCGAGCAGCGAACCCTCAAAAGCCGCCTTCCGCTCAAGGAAGCCGGACACCGACAGGGCCCCGAGCGTATTGCCATGCCAGCTCCGTTCGCGCGCAATGAACCGGCGGCGGGACATTTCGCCCCGCGCCGCATGATATTGCAGCGCCAGCTTCAGGCAGCTTTCCACCGCCTCCGATCCGCCCGTCACATAAACCACATGCTTCAGCGTCCCGCCGCAAACGCCGCGGATGATCTCGGTCAATTCTTCCAGCGCATCGGTGGTGAAATTATAACGGTAGCCATGGGCAATGCGGTCCAGCTGCGATTTGATGGCCTCATTCACTTCCGCATTCGAATGCCCGATGCAATAAACCGCAGGCCCCCCCGAGCCATCGATATACTGCTTGCCATCCACATCGTGGAGATAGCTTCCCTTGGCCCAGACGACCTTGGGCAGGGAACCGGTGGAATGGATGTTGGGAGGAATGGCAGGCGCGGCAGTCATGTTCAAATCCATCTTGCAAAATTGGCTGGCTTCATGCGGTACTAGCAGAAACAAGGAAGAAGCCGCAAATCATGCTCACCGTTTTCAACGAAACGCAACGCCTCCATGCGCCCAGCACATTCATCGTGTCGGGCAAGCCCCAGCCCATCCCCGAGAAGCCTGAACGCATCGACATGCTCCTGAAGGGCGTGGAGCAGGTCGGCTCAAAACTGGTGGCGCCGCCGGCGATCACCATGCAGACCGTGGGATTGGTCCATGACCAGCGCTACCTCGTCTTCCTGGAAACCCTGCTGGAACGCTGGAGCCATATTCCCGATGCCAGCGACATTCCGCTGCCCAATATCTATGCCATGGGGAGGTCAACCCTGGCACCCGTCAGCTACCCCGAATCCGTCGTGGGGCAGGCGGGCTATCACCTGGGGGACGGCGCCTGCCCGGTCACCCCCACAACCCTGCAGGCCGCTATGGCGAGTGCCGCCAGCGCCGTCCATGGCGCAAGCCTGGTGCTGGGCGGCGAAAAACTGGTCTATGCCCTGTGCCGCCCGCCCGGCCACCATGCGGCCTCCGATGTCGCCGCCGGCTTCTGCTATTTCAACAATGCGGCGCTGGCCGCCGAGATTTTCACCCGGGCCGGCAAGCGCACCGCCATTCTCGATATCGACGTGCATCACGGCAACGGCACCGAGGCCATATTTTATGACCGTGCCGATGTCCTGACCGTGTCCATCCACGCCCATCCGAAACGATTCTACCCCTTCTTCTGGGGATATGAGAACGAGACAGGGCGTGGCGCGGGCGAAGGCTTCAACCTGAATATCCCGATGGAGCGCGGAACCCTGATCAAGGACTATTGTACGAGCCTGGAAACGGCCCTGCGGCGGGTGAGTGACTTCAAACCCGATGTACTGGTGCTGGCGGCGGGCCTGGATATTGCCGTGGACGATCCCTTCAAGGGCTTTGCCATCGCCACGCCAGAATTTGCCACTATCGGAAAAATGATCGCGCAGATTCGATTGCCCATGCTGGTTGTGCAGGAAGGCGGCTACCCCAGCCCAAGCCTCGGCCTCAATCTCGCTTCGCTGCTGAAGGGTTTAGGCGCATGACATTTGAAGTTCGCACCATGCAGGACAATGAGGCGCAGATCGTCGCCGGCATGGTGCATGGCCTGGCGCGCGACCTGAATCTTAACCTGGTACCCCACCTGACCGGAAACATCCTTCTCGAAAGCCTCGATCTGGTAAATGTGGTGGTGGCCGCCGAGGCGGGAAAGCTGCTTGGCGCCTGCCTTTCCCTCATGACGTTTTCCACCTTTCGCGCCTGCAAGGGCGTTTATGTCGTGGACCTCTTTGTCGATGCCGCAGCGCGCAACCGCAATATAGGCGAGGCGCTGCTCCGCGAAACCGCACGGCGCGGCAAGGTGCGCGGCGCCAAATTTGTCAAGCTCGAAGTGGACTTGACCAATGCCGGGGGCGCGCGGTTTTATGAGCGCCTCGGCTTCAAGAAGAAACTCGAAGACCGGCTCTTCATCCTGGAACAGGATGGCCTGAATTATTTCATCGCGGAAAGGGTTACCCCATGACAATCAAGAACGTTGGCCTCATTGGCGTCGGCCTCATGGGTCACGGCATTGGCAAGAACATTCTGGCCAAGGGCTTTGCCCTCAATGTGATGGCGCACAAGAATCGAGCACCCGTCGAAAGCCTGGTATCACTTGGCGCCAAGGAATGTGCCTCGCCCGCCGAAATCGCCAAGTCCTCGGACCTGGTCATCCTCTGCGTCACCGGAACGCCGCAGGTCGAAGAAGCCATTTATGGCGCCAAGGGCCTGGCCAGCGCGCTGCGCGATGGCCTAATCATCGCCGACTGTTCAACGGCGGAACCCGCCTCCACCATCAGGATTGCCGCCGAGCTCAAGGCCAAGGGCGTGTATTTTGTCGACACGCCCATGACCCGCACGCCCAAGGAAGCCGAAGCGGGCAAGCTCGGGCTCATGGTGGCGGGGCCGGCCGATGTGCTTGCCAAGATTCGCCCCGTGCTGGATTGCTTTGCCGATACCATTGTGAACGCGGGCGAGGCGGGTGCCGCCCATCAATTGAAGCTGCTCAACAACTTCATGGCGATCGGCCACGCGGCCATTGCCGCCGAGGCCATCACCGTGGCGGCCAAGGCCGGCGTCAAGATGGAAGCGTTCCGTGATATCGTCATGGCGGGCGGCGCTGCCTCGGTGATGTTCGGCAGGCTCATCAACGTGCCCCTGAGCGATGATGACAGCTCCGCACAATTTGCCATCAAGAATGCGCGGAAAGACATGCGATACTACACCAACATG
>JAEUMI010000199.1 GCA_016792825.1 Hyphomicrobiales bacterium | reverse complement strand
AGCGCGCTTTGCAGCGCCTTCAGATGATCGAGATTTTCCTGGGCCTTGCGCTTGGCCTCGTCATCCACCGCGTCGGCGAAATCCTCTTCCGCATTCTTGACTTGCTGGGCAATCGCTGCCGCATCAAGGTCAGCCAGCGGGATGGCCGTCTCGGCCAGCAATGTCAGCCCCTGCGGATTGACTTCGGCAAAGCCGCCGCGCACGAAAATGCGGTCCATCGCCCCGCCCTCTTTTGTCACCACCACGACACCCGGCCGCAGCGTTGACAGCACGGGAGCGTGGCCCGCGAAAATGCCCATGTCGCCTTCCGTTCCGGGCAGCGTGACGGAAGTCACCTCGCCGGAAAACAGAAGCCGCGCGGGCGAGACCAGTTCAAAGTGAAGGCCAGCCATCGCTTACGCTGCTTCTGCCGCAAGGCGCTGGGCCTTCTCGACGGCTTCTTCGATGCTGCCCACCATGTAGAAGGCCGACTCCGGCAAATGGTCATAGGCGCCATCGCACAGGCCCTTGAAGCCCTTGATGGTATCGGCCAGCGGCACCAGCTTGCCCGGCGAACCGGTGAACACTTCGGCCACGAAGAACGGCTGCGACAGGAAGCGCTCGATCTTGCGGGCCCGGGCCACGGCGATCTTGTCGTCTTCCGAAAGCTCGTCCATGCCGAGAATGGCGATGATGTCCTGCAGCGCCTTGTAGCGCTGGAGAATCTGCTGCACCCGGCGCGCAGTGTCGTAATGCTCTTCGCCGATGACGCGGGCATCAAGCATGCGCGACGTTGAATCCAGCGGATCCACCGCCGGGTAAATGCCCTTTTCGGCAATGCCGCGCGACAGAACCGTCGTTGCGTCCAAATGCGCGAAGGAGGTTGCTGGCGCCGGATCGGTCAAGTCGTCGGCCGGCACGTAAATGGCCTGCACCGAGGTGATCGAGCCCTTCTGCGTGGTGGTGATGCGCTCCTGCATGGTGCCCATGTCGGTGGCCAGCGTCGGCTGATAGCCCACGGCTGATGGAATGCGGCCGAGAAGTGCTGACACTTCCGAGCCTGCCTGGGTGAAGCGGAAAATGTTGTCCACGAAGAACAAAACGTCCTGGCCTTCGTCGCGGAAGTGCTCGGCAACCGTGAGGCCGGAAAGGGCAACCCGGGCGCGAGCTCCCGGCGGTTCGTTCATCTGGCCGTAAACGAGAGCAGCTTTGGAGCCTTCGCCGCCGCCCTTCTTGTTCACACCTGATTCGATCATTTCATGATAAAGGTCGTTGCCTTCACGCGTCCGCTCGCCGACACCGGCGAACACCGAGTATCCGCCGTGGGCTTTCGCCACGTTGTTGATGAGTTCCATGATCAGAACCGTCTTGCCAACGCCGGCGCCGCCGAACAGGCCGATCTTGCCGCCCTTGGCGTAAGGAGCCAGCAGGTCCACGACCTTGATGCCGGTCACGAGGATTTCCGCTTCCGTCGACTGCTCGACGAAGGCCGGGGCTTCCTGATGGATGGCGCGGGTCAGCTTGGTCTTCAAGGGGCCTGCTTCATCAACCGGCTCACCGATCACGTTCATGATGCGGCCCAGGGTTTCAGCACCAACCGGAACCATGATCGGGGTTCCCGTGTCATAGACTTCCTGGCCGCGCACCAGGCCCTCGGTCGAGTCCATGGCAATGGTGCGCACCGTGCTCTCGCCCAGATGCTGCGCCACTTCGAGCACCAGGCGGTTGCCGCCATTGGTGGTTTCCAGCGCGTTCAGAATCTGCGGCAGGTCGCCTTCGAACTGCACGTCGATGACGGCGCCCGTCACCTGGGTAATGCGGCCAACAAGGGCGCCGGAGGATTTTGCTGATGCGGCTTTCTTCGCCATGGGTTCGTTCCTTCTCTAAGCTCTTACAGCGCTTCCGCGCCCGAAATGATTTCGATGAGTTCCTTGGTAATCTGGGCCTGGCGCTGGCGGTTATACTTGATCGACAGCTTGTTGATCATGTCCCCGGCGTTGCGCGTGGCGCTGTCCATGGCGCTCATGCGGGCGCCCTGTTCGGATGCGGCATTCTCGAGCAGCGCCCGGAACACCTGGATTGAGATATTGCGCGGCAGCAGGTCGGCGAGAATCTCGCCTTCATCCGGCTCCGCATCATAGATGGCGCCGCCAAGCTCGGGCGCCTTGCCGCCGGCAACCGCCGCCGGAATGAGCTGCAGCGCCGTCGGTTTCTGCGACATCACTGACTTGAATTCCGCGAAGAACAGCGTGCAGACATCGAACTCGCCGGCATTGAACAGGCTGATGATCTTGGCGCCCACCGGCTGCGCATTGAAAAAGGCCAGTTGCTTGAGGCCGCGGAAATCCACCGCATCAATGATGTACCGGCCGTAGTTGCGCTTCAGTGCGTCATTGCCCTTCTTGCCGACGGTCATGATCTTGACCGTCTTGCCCTGGGCCAGAAGCTTTTCCGCATGCTCGCGCGCCAGGCGGACGATGGACGAATTGAAACCGCCGCAAAGCCCGCGTTCCGCCGTGGCGATCACAAGCAAATGCGTTTGATCCTTGCCCGTGCCCGTGAGCAGCGCCGGAGCGCCGTCGCGTCCCTCAACCGAGGAGGCGAGATTGGCCAG
>JAEUMI010000121.1 GCA_016792825.1 Hyphomicrobiales bacterium | reverse complement strand
CTGGGCGCATGTGAAGCTGGCGCTCGCCTCGCTGTTTCCGATCGGCAAGACGGTGGTGGAGATCGACGAGTTGAAGCTGCTGCCAGGGGCGGGGACCGGCTTGCGGGTCTGAATCCCTCAGGCGCCGAGAAGCACGTCCTTCACGTCCTCGAGGCGGAACGGCTTGGTGAGCGCGCCGACGAGATTCAGGTCCAGGTTCCGCGCCAGTTTTTCGGCCTCGTCAAGGCGTTCCTCATGGCCGCTCATCAGCACAATCGCCGATCTGGTTTTCTGCTGCGCCAGCTTTTGCAGAACCTCCAGCCCCGAGACGTTGGGCATCAGCACGTCGACAAAAACAATATCGGAACTTTTCAGGTCAAAGGTGTAGCTTGACCTTGCGTCAGTGGAAACCGTCACCTCATAACCCAGGGAATTGACGATCCGGGTCAAGGCTTTCGCGAAGGCCGCTTCATCGTCGATGATGACAACGCGCCGGGCTCCCATTGATGGCAATTTCTGTTCTTCCACGGAACAAATCCCTTGCCTGCATGAGTCGGGATTTTACGCACGAAACGGGGCCGAGTCCTACACTTTAATGTGAAAGTCACAGAGGTTTGAGGGAGCGGCGGACAATGAACCAATGGGCTGCAACCACATTCTACCCAAAGCATGAGAAGGAGCTTTCCGATGGGAACCAACCCGCGGCCCAACCCCATTCCGCACCCGCAGCCCAACCCGGATCCGCGGCCTGTTCCAGACCCGCCTGGGCCGATTCCGAGATAGTGGCAGGCGCTCTTGCCAGCAACGGGTCTTAACCGGTTGCCTGGAGCTTTTCGAGAATTGCTGTGCCGCTCACGCTCCAGCGGCCGCGCACGAATTCCAGCCTGACATTGTTCAGGCCTACCAGAACGCAGCCCTTTTGCGCCGCCGCTTTGCGGGCCTGCGATTCAAAATAGGCAAAACCATTGTCGTTCATGCACGAGCCGTCGTTAACCGGAAACTGCAGGATATATTTTTCAGTCGGGTTGATCATGTCGGCCTCCAACACTTGCGCACATCATGGCCCAATTTGTGACAGGATTTTGGCCAGTCTCTTTTTCTGTTCCGTTGCCTGGCGGGCGCTTTGGGCCCAGCGCGCAAATCAACGCAAGGGGCACGCGAAAGTTCCATCGCTGGAAGAAAAAAGAAGCCCCGGGCTCGTCAGCGACGGGGCTTCCGGCTGCCGGACGAGGGGAACCCGGACCGGCACGCCACACGACGCCTGGTCATGCCTTTACAGAATGCGCCCGGCGGGAAACTGTTCCGCGGCGTTGTCAGTGCCGGTAGTGCGCCACCACGCGGCGCGCATAGGTCATCAGCAGGGTTTCATATTCCGGCGTTTCGCCCACCGTCACGCCGGCGGTGAGAAGCTTCTCGGCCAGTTCGTTGCGCTCGCTCTTGGCGCTTTCGGGGATCGCCGCTTCCGCGCACACCGTATCAAAGACGCGGCGCAGGGTTTCCAGCTTCTCGGGGTTCATGTTGCGGGACACCAGATCATCCATCGTGAATGGCGTGTGCATGCGGGCCTCCTTTCGCTGCCGGATTCAGGAGAGTTGAACGCCGCGAATATTCAAAAGTTCCCGCACCAAAACATAGCGTATGTTACGCCCGCTTTTTCCCCACGGCTTGTTCCAGTGTTTCACGGATGAAGCGCTGATAGGGGATGCCGCTGCTCTTGGCGCTTGCCTTGACTGCGGCCAGCAATTTTGATGGCAGGCGCATGTTGATCTGGGCGTCCTTCGCCTGGAATTCAAAACGGGCAGGCTTGAACTGCGAGAAATCCAGCCCGGACAAATCCTTTTCAAGGAAAGCTTCCGCCTCGGCATCGGTCTTAAGTTTTGGAACGTGTTTCATAGGCTCCAACTTTGTCTAGCTCCCCCTTGATATACATTTGTATAGGCAAATGTCGATATTCCGCTAGGCGCCCAAGGTGGAACAGGAAGCGGCTTAGGGCGTTACTTTCCCATGACCGAAGATCGAGCCGAGTATTATCGGCGTAGGCGGAGCAGTGCTTGGAGCAGGCGGCACTTGCCCCGGATGAGGCAATGCGGGTGCGCATGCGGGTTCTGGCGGACTCGTGGCTGACAATGGCCGCCGCGGCGGCGCTTCGCACGGCGGCTTGACGCTCACAATACCCCC
>JAEUMI010000117.1 GCA_016792825.1 Hyphomicrobiales bacterium | reverse complement strand
GCGTTCGAGAAGAACGAAGAAGTTCTGGCAGCCTATCAGGATGGCCGCTGTGACGTGTTCACGACGGACCAGTCCGGCCTTTATGCCGACAAGCTGAAGTTCGCAAATCCGGATGAACATGTGGTTCTGCCTGAAATCATTTCCAAGGAACCATTGGGCCCATTGGTGCGCCAGGGTGACGATGCCTGGTTCAACGTAGTGAAGTGGACATATTTTGCGCTGCTTAACTCGGAGGAACTCGGCGTGACCAGTGCCAATGTTGGCGAGATGATGACGTCTGCAAATCCTGAAATCCAGCGTTTGCTGGGTGTCAAGAACGCTGACGGCACCGCCGCTGGCTTTGGCACCGGCATTGGCCTGAGCGAAGAGTGGGTTGCCCAGATCATCAAGGCTGTAGGCAACTACGGTGAGATTTTCGAGCGCAACGTGGGGCTGAACACGCCGCTCAAGATTGCCCGCGGCAAGAACGCGCTGTGGACAGCCGGTGGCCTGCAATACGCGCCGCCAATCCGCTAATACAATCATGGGGAGTCCGGCTTTGCCGGACTCCTTTTTTCCAAGCAAGACCGGGCAAACCGGCTGATCGGGTTGGGCAGGGGGATTGAGCTTTATATGAGCGCATTCGACGAAACGCGAACCTCACGTATTCCGTTTTGGAATGATCCAAGAACGCGCTCGATTGCCGTGCAACTCATCATGGTCGTTGCGCTGGCAGCGGTGGGCTATGAACTCTATGTCAATGCCAGCGCTAATCTTGCCAAGCTTGGCAAAACCTTTGGCTTTGACTTCTGGGACAAATCCGCCGGTTTCGACATCAGCCAGTCTCTCATCCCTTATACAAGCAGTTCGAGTTACGGCACCGCCATTATCGTCGGGTTCTTGAATACGCTGCTGATAGCCGGATTTGGAATTTTGTTTGCCACCGTGATCGGCTTCACGGTGGGCATCATGCGCCTTTCGAAGAACTGGCTGATTTCAAGGATTGCCACGGTCTACGTGGAAACCATTCGCAACATTCCCCTGCTTCTGCAGATTTTCATCTGGTATGGGGCAGTCTTGAAACCCCTGCCTGGGCCCAAACAGGCGATTAACGTCGGTGGCTTTTATCTTTCCAATCGCGGACTCAACATGCCCTCACCCATATTTGAAGGTGCGGCATGGATGGGGCTGGTCGGGCTCGCTGGCGGAATCGTCGGTGCCATCCTGTTGCGGCGCTGGGCGCGGGCGCGTCAATTGGCAACAGGGGAAGCATTTCCCTATATCTCAGTTGGGTTAGCCCTCGTTGTATTCACACCGTTTCTCGGCCTTGTCTTGGCCGGCTGGCCGGTTGCCTGGGAAGTTCCGGTAATGGGCGCGTTCCAGCTTTCGGGCGGCGTGACTGTAAACCCGGAATTCATAGCGCTGCTGATTGCGCTCAGTGTTTATACTGCTTCTTTCATTGCAGAAATCGTGCGTGCCGGCATCCAGGCGGTGAGTCACGGCCAAACGGAAGCTGCAGGCGCGCTAGGCTTGCGGCAAACCCTGATAACGAGGCTCGTGACCATTCCGCAGGCCATGCGCATCATTATCCCACCTCTGGCCAGTCAATATCTTAACCTTACAAAGAACTCTTCGCTCGCCGTCGCCATCGCTTATCCCGACCTGGTTGCCATGGGCGGAACGGTTTTGAATCAAACTGGCAAAGCCATTGAGATCGTCCTGATCTGGATGATCGTCTACCTGACTTTGAGCCTGCTCACGTCGAGTTTCATGAATTGGTACAATTCGCGCATGAAGTTGGTGGAACGGTAAAATGGAACATTCCGTCGCTTATGTGCGCACCGAAGACGCGCCAATTCTTAAACCGCCGGCAAACCTCGTGGGAGTTCGCGGCTGGGTAATGGCCAACCTGTTTCCCAACTGGTCCAACTCCATTCTGACAGTCGTGGCTGCGCTTTTTACCTACTGGGTTCTTTCAAATGTCCTGGGATGGGCGATTTTCCGCGCCACTTGGACCGGTGAAAGCCGCGATGCCTGCATCGTTGAAGGGGCGGGGGCCTGCTGGCCTTTTGTGCAAGCAAAGTTCGCGCAATGGATCTACGGCTTCTATCCCATTGATCAGCGGTGGCGGGTCAACGTCTGTTTCTTCGTTGGAGCCGCCGCTCTTATACCGCTGCTGATGCCTTCGTTGCCATACAAGAAGTGGAACGCCCTGTTCCTGCTTTTTGCATTTCCGCTGCTTGCCTTAATCCTGCTGACAGGCGGACATTTTTCTTTCGGTTTCGGAGCGTTCATCAGCTTTGTCGTGCAGTTCCTTGCAATCGTGGCGGCTTTCCTGCCGCTCACGGTGTTTGGCATCGAAAACGGAATCAAGTCCGCTAAACCGGGTCTCATACTGGTTGCGCTTGGGCTGGTTTTGCGGGTGCTCTCCTATGCCTTCGATATTCCCCTGCCTGCGATTCTCGATGGCGTTTCCACAACCTACCTCATCGCCTTGCTGCTCATGCTTGCAGGCGGCGCCTGGGGCTTATTGCAGGTGCTTGGCGCTGGGCCTCAGGCATCGCGGCCAGTGCTCCGCGCCTGGCTTTCTGGCGGGGTTGCCTTGTTGCTCGTCGCGATACTGCTAAAATGGGACTTCGGGCTGGAATATGTGGAGACTTCGCAATGGGGCGGACTGCTGGTGACGCTTGTCGTGGCTATCACCGGAATTGTTTTCTCTTTGCCGGTCGGCATACTGCTGGCACTGGGACGCCGCTCCAACATGCCGATTGTGAAATATTTTTCCATTGGGTTCATTGAAATCTGGCGGGGTGTTCCGCTGATTACGGTTCTCTTCATGGCGAGCTACATGCTGCCCCTGTTCCTGCCGCCGGGCACCAATTTTGACAAGCTGACGCGCGTGCTTATCGGCATTGCGCTGTTTTCATCTGCATATATGGCCGAAGTTGTCCGCGGCGGCTTGCAGGCGATACCGAAGGGCCAGATTGAAGCTGCTCAGGCCCTCGGCCTGCCGTACTGGAGCACCATGAACCTCATCGTGCTTCCGCAGGCGCTCAGAATCGTGATCCCTGGAATCGTCAACAGCTTCATCAGCCTGTTCAAGGATACGACACTGGTGACGGTGGTCGGACTGTACGACCTCATGGGCATTGTAATTGCCGGCTTTGCGGATGCCAAATGGGCCTCGTCGCAAACGGCGCCCACCGGCTATTTCACCGCGGCGCTGCTGTTCTGGGTTTTCTGCTTCGGCATGTCACGCTATTCACAATACGTCGAACGCCGGCTCAATACCGGCCACAAGAGGTAAGCATGGCGACAACTCCCAAGATCAAGGCAACTGATTCCGCAGCGCCGGAAGTGGCGATCGCCATTTCGGGAATGAACAAGTGGTACGGCGAATTCCACGTTCTTCGCGACATAAACCTGTCGGTTGACAAGGGCGAGCGCATTGTCATCTGCGGGCCTTCAGGCTCTGGAAAGTCCACGCTTATCCGCTGTATCAACCGCCTTGAGGAACATCAAAAGGGCCAGATCGTTGTGGATGGCATTGAACTCACCAACGACCTGAAGAAGATTGACGAAATCCGCAAGGAGGTCGGCATGGTGTTCCAGCATTTCAACCTGTTTCCACATCTCACGGTCTTGGAGAACCTGACTTTGGCGCCAATCTGGGTCCGCAAGATGCCGAAGAAGGAGGCCGAAGAGACTGCCATGAAGTATCTCACGCGGGTGAAGATTCCGGAACAGGCCCTAAAATACCCGGGCCAGCTTTCCGGAGGCCAGCAGCAGCGCGTGGCAATCGCGCGCTCGCTGTGCATGAGCCCGAAGATCATGCTGTTTGACGAGCCCACTTCGGCGCTTGATCCGGAAATGATCAAGGAAGTGCTCGAGGTCATGGTGGATCTGGCGGAGAGCGGCATGACCATGCTGTGCGTGACCCATGAAATGGGCTTTGCGCGGCAGGTGGCGAACCGGGTGATCTTCATGGACCAGGGCCAGATCATCGAACAGAACTCGCCGAAGGAATTCTTCGAAAGCCCCAAGAGCGAGCGGACTAAACTGTTCCTGAGCCAGATTCTGCATTGAAGTCATGCTCTTGGCATGAGCCCAGCGAGACGGTAGGCTGGCGTTCTTGAAGCCTGTTGGAACCGCATTCATGAAAAAACTGATCTTGTCGTTGCTGGCTGCCGTGCTGTTTGCGGCATCAGCCCATGCAACAACCCTTGAAGACGTGAAGGCGCGGGGCAAATTGCTGTGCGGAGTCAATCCTGGGCTGCCGGGCTTTGCAGACAAAGGCGATGACGGCGCCTGGGTCGGCTTCGACGTGGATTTCTGCCGCGCCGTCGCGGCGGCCGTGCTCGGTGATGCGGCGCAGGTGGACTACGTCGCCCTTACGGCGCAGGACCGTTTTGAAAAGCTGGCATCCGGCGCTGTGGATGTGCTGGCGCGCAACACCACCTGGACAATGGAGCGCGAGACGAAGTTTCCCCTGCGCTTTGCGGGTGTGAATTACATGGACGGGCAGGGCTTCCTGGTCGCCAGGGCGCTGGGGGTGAATTCGGTGTTCACCATGAGCCAGGCGGCGATCTGCTTTCTCACCGGAACCACGACGGAGGCCAATGTGGCGGATTTCTTCCGCGAGCGGCAGATGGTGTTCACGCCGGTGAATTTTGACAGCGTCAACAAGGTTGTGGCCGCCTATGAGGCTGGCCAATGCGACAGCTACACGGCGGACCAGTCGCAGCTTTATGCGATACGCCTGAAGCTCAAGGCGCCCGATGACCACATCATTCTGCCTGACGTGATTTCGAAGGAACCGCTTGGCCCCATGGTGCGCCAGGGCGATGAGCAGTGGTTCAATATCGTGCGCTGGACCCTGTTTGCCCTGGTGAACGCGGAAGAACTGGATGTGAAAGCGGCCAGCGTTGAAGACCTGAAAGCCAGCAGCAAGATACCGGCCGTGCGGCGCCTGCTTGGCCTGGAAGGCACCTTTGGTGTGGATTTGGGACTCGATGCGGACTGGGCGGCGCGGGCGATCAGGGCCACGGGCAATTACGCGGAAATATTCGAGCGCAATCTCGGCAAGGACTCGCCGCTGGGCATTGAGCGGGGCATCAACGCGCTGTGGAGCGCGGGCGGCCTCTTGTACGTGCCGCCGGTGCGGTAGCGCGGGAACAGTTCATAGTCGGCTGCAAAGGCCTCCTGAATCAGCTCCACGTCGCGCGATGACGGCTCGGCCGCGAAGCTTTTTGACCGGCGCGCATGGGGCAGACTTTCGAACTTCGGGAGGTTGAGGTTCGCACTGATTTCATCAAGGCAAGGGATAATGCCATCTTCAAAATGGAAGATTTTTGCCCCCTCGACATGATAGTCGGCCTGGGCACGGAAATGATTGTTGCGGAACGATGGATCGATACTGGCCAGATTAAGGCAAATGCGGAGCCATGCCGAAAACGACAGCAGCGCCTCAGGCCGCCGCAATTCGCGGGCGTGACGGTATTCAGAGATCATGCGTTGCACGGGGTCGCGGGCAAGCATGAAAACCAGATCGAATTGGCAGGGCAGCAGCAGCCGCCCAAGCAGCGCGCCATGCAGGTGTTGCAGCGGTACCGGTTTGGACAGCCATCCGCCGCGGAACTGATCCCTGAAACAAGAACCATTGCTGTGCAGGGACATGGGGCCATGCTGTGAAAGCACACGTTCAATCGTAGTCCCGCCGGTTTTGGGGACGTGAATGAAGAGAATTTTTTTTCCGTTGATTACAAATACTGGCATGAAACCTGACTGCTGTTCTTCTATTCGCTGAAGCTAAGCGGTGCAGATGACAATTGGAAAACAATCAGATAACGATTGGCTCTCGACCCGGCAAAAGCTGCCTTCATTGACCGCTCAATCGCGTGCGATCAATACCTGTGGCTCCTGGGCGTAGGGGGTGAAGCCCATTTTCTGGTAGAGGGGGAGGGCCCGCGGCCCGTCCATGCTGTTGGTTTCAACGATAAGCTTGTCGGGCTCTTTGGCCCAGGAGGCGCGGATGGCTTCGGCGAGCAGCCATTTGCCGAGGCCGCGGCCCTGAAAAACCGGGATTATGCCGAAGTATTCGAGTTCCATGACGTTGTCTTCACGCGGTACCAGTTCGAAATAGCCGGCGGGCTGGCCGCCCACATAGAGCACCCAGACCTCGACGCCTTCGGCGTGAATAGCGGCGGCGAGTTCGGCATCGGTGAAATAGCGGCGGTCATACCAGTTGAAATTGCGGCCGACGGCGTCATAGAGAAAGCGGTAAAAATCCAGGGTGATGTTTTCAGCCCGCAGCAGCATGAGCTTCAGGTTTGAAGGGGCGGCCACGTGGTGAACGGATTCGACCTTCATCTCCAGATACGTCACGACAGTTTGCAGTTCGCGCATGCTCATTCACCGGTGACGACAGGTGTATCGATGGCCGAGCCCCAGTCAGTCCATGAGCCGTCATAAAGCGCGTGGTCTCTGGCGTTCAGCGTGGTGAGGCCAAGCGAGAGGATGGCGGCGGTGACACCGGTACCGCAACTGGTGACCATGGGCTTGGCAATATCAATGCCGGCGCTTTCAAAAACCTTTGCCAGTTCCGCCTCTGGTTTCAGTGTGCCGTCCGGATTCAGCAGCGTGGCGTAGTGCACATTCCTGGCGCCCGGCATGTGCCCGGGGCGAACGCCGGGGCGCGGTTCGGCTTCCTCGCCGCGGAATCTCGCCGGTGAGCGCGCGTCGGCGACTTGCAGGGCTTTGCGCATGTCGGATTTGTCGCGCACCATCATGGACTGGAAGCGGGCGGTGAAATGGCGTTCCTGCGGCCTGATCGGCGGGCCATCTTCCAGCGGGCGGTTTTCGGCTTTCCACTTGGGCAGGCCGCCGTCGAGCACGGCCACATCATTGTGGCCGAAGACCTTGAACATCCACCAGACGCGGGCGGCGGAAAAAAGCCCCAGGCTGTCGTAGCAGATGACTTTCTTGCCATCACCGATGCCCATCTTGCGGACATGGCTGGCAAATTTCTCAGGCTTGGGCAACATATGGGGCAGGGGGTTTTCGGTATCGGAAATCAGGTCGATGTCGAAAAACTGGGCGCCGGGAATGCGGGATTCCAGGAATTCCGCTTTTGCATCGCGCTTGGCGGCGGGCATGTGCCACGAGCAATCGAGGATCGAGACATCAGGTGATTGCCGGTGTTCCGCGAGCCATTGGGTTGAAACGAGTTCGTGCGACATGGATTTTCCTGCTTATGCGAAGGCCAGGCGGATGCGCCGGTTGATCTTGCCCTTGTTTTCAATTTTGGCCACGCGGATGGGGCCGATCTCGGCGGTGGATTTCACATGGGTGCCGCCGCAGGGCTGCAAATCGATTTTACCTTCCTCGCCGATCATCACCAGCCGAACCTTGCCGGTTCCCATGGGCGGCTTCACCGACATGGTGCGCACCAGATGCAGATTGGCTTCCATTTCCGCATCGCTGATCCAGCGGAAGCTCACCTTGTGGTCTTCAACAATAAGCCGATTGATGCGCGCCGCCAGGTCTTCCTTGTCGGGAATCTGGCCTTCGGGAATATCGAAATCAATGCGCCCGCCGTCTTCGGATATGGAGCCACCGGTCACCGGGAAGGGAACGCAGGCGCAGAGGAGATGCATCATGGTGTGGGCCCGCATGTTGCGGTAGCGCGTATGCCAGTCGAGAGCGAGAGTCACGGGTGCGCCAGGCTCTGGAAGGTCACCGGCACTTGCCGGGACATGGACGATGTTCTTCATCTCATCGTAAATCGTCGTGGCGATATCAATGGCTTTGCCATTTACGGTGATCGTGCCCCTGTCACCGGGCTGGCCGCCGGCTGCTGCATAGAAATTGGTTTTATCCAGAACAATGCCGCCCCGCTCATTGATGCCTTGAACAATGGCATCAACGGATTTCAGATAGGCATCTTCGCGGAAGATCAGTTCAGTCATTTCTCAACCGTTTCGAACACCGTCGGCACCTCGGGCGTCTCGGTCAGCCATTTGGGAACGGGCAGGCCTTTTTCGCGGAGGAACTCCGGATTGAAAAGTTTCGAGGCATAGCGGGTGCCGTAGTCGCAGAGTATCGTGACGATGGTGTGGCCGGGTCCCATCTGCTTTGCCAGGCGAATGGCGCCGGCTACGTTGACGCCGGTGGAGCCGCCCATGCAGAGGCCTTCATGCTCCAGCAGATCGAAGGCCGTGGGGATGGCTTCGCGGTCGGGGATCTGGAAGGCGTCGTCGACCACGGCCCCTTCAAGGTTTGCGGTGATGCGGCCCTGGCCGATGCCTTCGGTGATGGAGGAGCCCTCGGATTTCAGCTCGCCGGTCTTGTAATAGCTATAGAGGGCCGCTCCCATGGGATCAGCCAGTACAGCCTTGATATTTTTGTTCCTTGATTTCAGACCCATGCTGACGCCCGCCAAGGTTCCGCCTGAACCCACGGCGGAGATAAAGGCATCAACCTTGCCGTCGGTCTGGGCCCAGATTTCGGGTGCGGTGGTTTCAATATGGGCCTGCCGGTTAGCCACGTTGTCAAACTGGTTGGCCCAGACCGCGCCCATTGCCTTGGCGAGCCGGCCTGAGTATTTCACGTAGTTGTTGGGATTCTTGTAAGGCACGGCGGGCACCTCGACGAGTTCCGCGCCCAGTTGCCGGATGGCGTCCTTCTTCTCCTGGCTTTGGGTGACGGGGATGACAATCACGGTGCGGAAACCCATGGCCCTTGCCACGACGGCGATGCCAATGCCGGTATTGCCGGCGGTTCCTTCGACAATGGTGCCGCCGGGTTTCAATTGTCCCTTGGCGATGGCGTCGCGGATGATGAACAGGGCGGCGCGATCCTTCACCGACTGGCCGGGGTTCATGAATTCGGCCTTGCCCAGAATCGTGCAGCCCGTGAGTTCAGAGGCTTTTTTCAGGCGTATGAGGGGGGTATTGCCGATGGCGGCAACGACGTCGTTCTTGATATCCATGGAAAACTCCGAGCTTCGCCCTAGCAATGCCCGACATGGGCCGGGAGGTCAAATTGTAGCATTTGATGGAACGTTATGGTCCGGCGCCTGCCGCCTCAAGGCCGGTTTGGAAACGCGGCGTGACCTTGCGAAAGCCCCCGGGGCGCAGCCCAGCCGCCTGCGGAAAGCGGTGCTGAAAGCGCTGGCGGAGTCATAGCCGATCTCTTCGGCGACGCGGTCGAGTGATTTCCCTTCGCGGCTCAAGGCATCCTGGGCCAGACTCATGCGCCAGCGCGAAAGATATTCCATCGGAGCACAGCCGACGGTCGTTGCAAAGCGTGTGGCGTGCGGCAAATGACGTGACCGGGCAACTCCGGTTCCCCGCGGGGGCCGACGCGGTGGCGCTGGCCCAGACGAGATAGGCGATGCACAGGTAATTCTCGTAATAGTGGTATTTGTGAAAATATGCAACTTATGATATAGTGACAACCATTGACAGGCTGGGGAGTCAACAATGGCGGACAAAGTCCTTCGCGTGTTGGGAGTGCATGGGCTGGGCGACCACCGGGCGTCGGACTGGCAGGCTAAATGGCGGGACGCCATCAAGGCCGCGTTCCCGGACATTGAAGGGCTCACGCTGGACTTCAGGTTTGTGACCTATGACGACATTTTCGCGAAGACCGATATCTCGTTCTTCGATACCGCCGGGGCCTTGTGGAAGCTGACCAAGAGCGGCGTTTCATCCCTGGGACGCAGCAAGCGTGGCGTGATCTCGAACATTTCGGACAAGATCCGATGGACCGCGGGTTATGTGGTGGCCTGGGTCGAAGACGAGGGGTTTCAGCAGCAGAGCCGCAAGCGCATCCTTGACGCGGTGCGCGAACATCGGCCCGACGTGATCCTTGCCCATAGCCTCGGCTCGCTCGTCACCTACAATGCCTTCAGCCATCCGGATGCGAAGGAAGAGCAGGTCAAGCGCCTGCTGGCGAAGGCCAAATATGTCACGCTGGGATCACAGATCGCCAATCCCTTCGTCATCCGGAATCTTACCAATGGCCGCGTCCTGCCGCTGGCGGTCAGCTTCTGGCATCATCTCTACAACATCCACGACTCGGTTTTCACGGCGCCCATACGCCTCTGGGATGGTGCAAACTTCCGGCAGACGGAGACGCCTTTTGACGTGGATGGCATCGCTGACCATGCGGCCGAAAGCTATTTCAGCCACCGGTCGACGATTGAAAACGTCTGGAGAACCATTGGAGCGGAGGCAGTCGGCGCCAGAGCATTCGGCTCGGCCCCCACGGTAAAGGCCCGCGCTGCCGCCGGAAGCGGCCGCAAGAAACAGAAGGCCCTGCTCGTTGGCATCAACGACTACCCGGATCCGGCGCAGCGGCTTGAAGGGTGCATCAATGACGTTTTCACCATGAGCTCCGTCCTGCAGGATTGCGGTGTTCCTCCGGAGGCCATCCGCACATGCCTGGATGGGCGGGCCACCGCCGACGGCATTCTCAGCCGCTTGAAATGGCTGCTCGATGATCCCAAGCCCGGTGACGAGCTTGTCTTCTACTACAGCGGGCACGGAGCGCGCATTCCGGAATACGGCAATGATTACGAACCCGACCACTATACCGAAAGCCTGGTTCCATGGGATTTCGACTGGTCGCCGGAGAAGGCCATCTCGGATGATCAGATCTTCAATCTTTACAGTCAGCTCCCTTATGACTGCCGCCTGCTGATGATTTTCGATTGCTGCCATTCGGGCGGCATCCATCGGGACGGCGGCCTGCGGCCGCGGGGGCTCACCCCGCCCGACGACATCCGGCATCGCGAGCTCAAGTGGGACAGCAAGACGGAAATGTGGGTCAGCAGGGAGTTTACGCGGATCAATGACCAGTTCACGCCAAAGAAGGAACTGGCAGCCCGGTACTTTGGGCGGGACGGAGCCACGCAGCGGCTGGGGCGCGCTTCAATGCTGCGCGGCACCAGTTCGCGCACATACGCCAAGCTGAAGAAGGAAAAGTCGGTGATGGCGCGGGGCCCCTATCTGCCCCTGATCATTGAAGCCTGCGGCGAGGATGAGTTCTCATACGAATACCGGCACGGCGCCACCAGCCACGGCGCCTTCACCTACAGCCTCGCCAGCATCCTGCGGAAGCAGAAGTCGATCACCTTCGAGGAACTCGTGGCAAGAACCCGGCAACAGCTCCTTGACCTGCAATATGATCAGGAGCCGAGGATTCTCGGGCCGGAGATAGTTGTGAAACACAAGGTGCCGTGGACTGGTGGTTAGCGCCGCGGCAGCGCTTCAAAATTGTCATGATGGCAATGTTTTCGTTGTGCGGCTTTTTCACCGAGAGTAACGATGTGAAACGTCATTGCTCCGGAATCCTTATACAATATGGCTCCGCTTTCTCCGCGCCTGGGCATTGCCCTGGCTTTCATCTGCCTTGTCATTCTTGGCGTCATGCCGATCATTTCGAATGGCCGGCCGCCAGGCTCCGATGCGCTGACCTTTGCCTTGTATTTGTCGTTTTGGCAGCTCCTCTTTTCCATCCCGCTCTTTGCGCGTGAATTGCGTTCAAACGACAAAGGGATCTTCAGGGCAGGGCTGTCTCCTGCCAGGAAGGCGCGGACACTCGCCATCACCGTAACAACCGGAGCGATTTTCGGGCTTTCAACCTATGTTTATGTTCTGGCCTTCGAAAAGGTCGGGGCGGTCAGCGCGGCCATCGCGCTGCAGGCCTATCCGCTCTTCGCGATGCTTCTGGAAGCGATTTTTTTCGGGAGGATGAAGAGTAGGGGCGAACTCTTTTTCACGTTCCTCATCATCGTGGCACTTTACTATCTGGCAACCAGCGGCACCTGGCGGGTCGACGGCTTTTCGTTCTGGTCAGTGTTTGCGCTCGGCGTGCCCCTGCTGTGGAGCATCGCCCACGTGGCACTCAAGGAAGTGCTCGACACGACGCCGATCACACCCAACCAGGTCACATTTTCTCGCCTGCTGGTTTCAACCGCATTTCTCCTCTTGGCGCAAATCGCGTTTGACGGACCGCAAGGCGTTTTCGAAAGGCTGGGGGATGGAAAACTTCAGGCCTTCGCCATTCTCATGGGATTTGCCTATTACCTGGAACTCATTTTCTGGTTTCATGCGATCAGGCACATCGACGTGTCAGTCGCCAGTTCCGTCACAGTGCCTGCTCCGGCGGTGACGATGATTTTCGCCATCCTGTTTCTGGGCGAAACGGTGTACCATTACCAGCTGGTGGCCATGGGGGTGATCATTGCGGCGATGTATGGCCTGCTTTACGCCAATGCTAGGAAGATCCGGTTGCAGAGGCTGGCAGCATCCCAATCCAGGGCCTGAAAAGCAAACTCCGCCAGAACGTGTCTGGCGGAGCAAAGCTGGCTCCCCGACCTGGACTCGAACCAGGGACAATTCGATTAACAGTCGAATGCTCTACCAACTGAGCTATCGGGGAATATCGGGCGCCGTATAGCAGACGGCCCTGCAGACTAAAAGACATTTTGTTGTTACTTTGACCGCCCACTGTGCATAGGGCGATCACGCCCTATATAAGGCCCTCTTCTGAAGAAAGGATTATCGTGCCAAAAATCAATTTCGCGGGTTACAAGGTGAACGTTCCGGGCCATCCGCTGCTGCGCGTGGGCTTCGGCGTGCTCCTTGTCATCGGCGGGCTTCTGGGATTCCTGCCGATTGTCGGCTTCTGGATGGTTCCCCTGGGGCTGCTTGTGCTTTCGGTCGATTTCCCCCCGGTGCGCCGGTTCAGGCGCAATGCCACGGTCAAGATCGGCTACTGGCTGCACAAGCGCTGGCCCGGCCTTGCCAAAATATTGGGCTTTGGCGCGCCGCGTGATGAAAAGCTCTAGATTTCTGGAGGCCTCGCCCAGAATCGAACTGGGGTGCAAGGATTTGCAGTCCTCTGCGTAACCACTCCGCCACGAGGCCTTCGGGCGGCTGTATAGGGGATGAAAATTGAGGAAACAACTGAAACATAAAACATAATAAATCACAGCAACAGTTTGCTTGGCAAAACTGGCGGGCGCGGCTAGTTTGGCGGGCACCTGACAAAACAAGCGAAACGGACCCATAAATGACGGATTTTGCAGTAGCGCGGCACAATATGGTCGAATCCCAGGTTCGCCCCAACGGCATCACCGATCACCGTATCATCGATGCCATGGCGCAGGTGAAACGCGAGGACTTCGTGCCGGAGGGGCGCAAGGCCATAGCCTATCTTGACGAAGATGTAGAGTTGAAGAACGGACGATACCTGATCGAACCCATGGCCTTTGCCCGGATGATTCATCTCGCCCTGATCAAGCCCACGGACCGGGTTCTGGTGGTGGGGGCGGGCACGGGTTATGGAGCCCGGGTCATTTCACTGCTGGCAAAGTCAGTGGTGGCCCTGGAGTCGGATCCGGAGCTTGCAGGGTTGGCCCGCGGCTTCCTAGCCGGCGACGCGGGGGTCGAGGTCGTTGAAGGCAGCCTGGCGGAAGGCTACCCGGCGGGAGCGCCTTATGACGTCATAATCGTCGAGGGCCGGATTGCCGCCGTGCCGCAAGTCCTGTTTGACCAGCTGGCCAATGAAGGGCGCATTGTGGCGGCGGTCGGTAACACGGATGTTTCCAAGATGCAGATTGCGACGCTGGCGGATGGGCACCGTTCGTCACGTGCGGCCTTTGATGTGTCAATTGCGGCGCTTCCGGGATTTGCCGCTGAAAAAGCAGCATTTGTTTTTTGAATGAAAAGGTTGCAAAAATACACTTCGATTCGGTCGGCGAATAATCTAGGTTTGAAGTTCGGGTAAAGAGCCACGGATTTCCTGTGGCCTGGGATGACTGAACCTCGAAAAGCGTGGTGTGGAATGCAAGGTGGTTTGAAGCATTGGACGAGAATATTGCTGACCTCAGCCGCACTTGTGGTGGCGGCGGGGCAGGTCTCGGCTGAAACCCTGGTTGAGGCCATGGTCTCAGCCTATTCGAGCAATCCGACACTGCAGGCCGAACGCGCAAGGCAAAGGGGAACGGACGAACTGGTTCCGCAGGCCCTGTCGGGCTGGCGGCCCACCGTCAATACTGAAGGATCAATTGCCAACGTCTGGTCCGACGCAAGCGGCGCGCCAGCAACGGAAAATGATCCGAAGTCGGTGGCCATTGGCCTGTCGCAGCCGGTTTTCCGGGGCTTCAAGACCATCATGGGAACCAAAGCGGCTGAAGCCAATGTTGAGGCCGGCAAGCAAAGCCTGCTGGCCATCGAGCAGGATATTCTCTTCCAGGCCATCCAGGCCTACATGAATGTCATTCGGGACCGGCAGATCGTGGGCTTGCGCCAGCAGAACGTATCGGTCTTGCAGAAACAGCTGACGGCCGCCGATGAGCGTTTCAAGGTTGGTGAAATCACCCGCACCGACGTGGCGCAGTCGAGGGCGCGGGTGAGCGGGGCGCAATCAAGCGTGGCTTCGGCCAACGCCACGCTGGCGGCAAGTGTCGCCAATTACATGAACGTGGTGGGGCACAAGCCGGGCAGCCTGAAGTATCCAAGGCTCGCCAAGCTGCCCCGGACGCTGGAGGAGGCGCAGGCCGCCGCGGCGGAAATCAATCCCAACATTCTGGCGGCCGCCTATGTGGAGGAGGCTTCGACTTACAACATCGACGTCATAAAAGGCGATCTCCTGCCTGAGGCGAGTTTGCTGGCCTCGGCAACTCTCAACGATAATCCCTCGGTCGGCACGAGCAGATCGGAAAGCGCCAGGATCGAAGGCGTGCTGACCATTCCGCTGTATGAGGCGGGACGCGTCTATTCCTCGGTGCGCGAGGCCAAGCATGTGGCCAGCCAGCGCCGCCTGGAAGTTATCCAGGCCGGCCGTTCGGTGCGCGAGAGTGTTTCGATCTCGTGGAACAACCTGGCGGCGGCGCGTGAAATCATCCGTTCGGCAAAGGAGCAGGTTTCGGCGGCCGAACTCGCCCTCGATGGCGTGCGCCAGGAATATTTTGTCGGCTCCCGGACCACACTTGATGTTCTCGACGCGGAAACCGAAGTCGTGACGGCGCGCATTTCGCTGGTCTCTGCCGAGCGCGACCAGATCGTGGCAGCCTACCAGATCCTGGGTTCGATCGGCCGCCTGACGGCGCGTGACCTTGCGCTGCCGGTTGAGTATTATGACGCCGATGAAAACTACCTGAATGTGCGCGGCAAGTGGTTCGGCACGGGGGCCGATACAATCGAGTAGAATTGCCGGCCGGTTTGGACTGGTTGTTTGTCTGTGTTGCGAAGGGGGACTATGAGCGGTGACTTCTGAACCTGACATGGAAAGTCTGCTGGCCTCCATTCGCAAGGCCATAGACTCCGATATCGGCAAGAACACCAAACCGCCGGCGCCCGCGGCGCAAGACTCCTCCTTCCGCGGCGCCATGCGTGAAGCGCGGGTTCGCTATGATGACGAGCCGCCAGTGCGCCGCGATGCCGCCGAGGAAATTTCTGACCTGCGCAGCAAGA
Source organism: Hyphomicrobiales bacterium (assembly GCA_016792825.1). Classification (GTDB taxonomy): domain Bacteria; phylum Pseudomonadota; class Alphaproteobacteria; order Rhizobiales; family Aestuariivirgaceae; genus Aestuariivirga. The sequence continues at coordinate 6,656 of JAEUMI010000117.1, read as the reverse complement.
TCCAGAAAAACCGGCAGAGCTCCAGCTTTCCCGAGCCCGTGCCGCGCCTGCCGAGCACGGTGCCTGCCGCCGCGAGGCCAGCTTCGAAATCAGGCTTCGCCGGAATTCTCGGCGGCGATAGCCAGCAGGTCACCTGGGCGCCACGGGCAAAGCCCGAGGCCGATGCGCCGGACCTGCGCGCCACCATTCACGACACTCTGCCGCCGGCGCCGGAATATCATCACAGCGGCTACGGCGAGGCGGAAGTCTATCCGGAAGAGGTGGGCTGGGCCGAGGATGAGCCGGCCTTCGCCCCGGTGCCGCCGCCGCCTTCGCTGATGTCGCCTGAGACGATCACTGCGGCAAATTCTTCCTTCAACCAGCTGGCCGATACCTTGATGGCACGGGCCCTGGGGGAACGCTCCATCGAGGACATGACCCAGGACCTTCTGAAGGGCATGTTGCGGAGCTGGCTTGATGCGCATCTGCCGGGGCTGGTTGAGAAGCTGGTCCGCGAGGAAATCGAGCGCGTGGCGCGGCGCGGGCGTTAACGCTGCCGGTTGGTACGGGCCTTGCTTAGTTAAATTCCATGTCACACGAGTTGTCCCATGTCTGAACACCGGCAGGCTTTAAGATTGCGCCGCCTGAAGGACGCGCGGCTGGTATTTAACGGCCGGAAATCCGTGATGAACTGCACCGTACGTAACGCCAGCGCAGTGGGCGCAAAGCTCGTGATGGCTGAGCCCCACCTGGTTCCGGCGGAATTCGAACTGACGATTTCGGGGGCAGACCCGCGGCTGGCCCGCAAGATTTGGTTCAAAGAGGGCGAAATGGGGGTCAAGTTCCTGTAGCCCGGCGGTTGCATGGCGGGGCGGGGTGGTGTTTATAGCGCCCGGAACAGCAAACAAAGATTCCCCTGATGCTCGAGAAGACCTTTACCCCATCGGAAATGGAAACCCGCCTCTATGAGGAGTGGGAAAAGCGCGGCTTGTTCAAGCCGGGGCGGAAGCCCAAGGCCAAGCCCTTCACCATCGTCATACCGCCGCCCAATGTGACGGGCTCGCTCCACATGGGGCATGCGCTCAACAACACCATCCAGGACATTCTCTGCCGCTTCGAGCGGATGCGGGGGCGCGACGTGCTGTGGCAGCCGGGCACCGACCATGCGGGCATCGCAACGCAGATGGTGGTCGAACGCCTGCTGATGAAGGAAAACAAGACCGACCGCCGCAAGATGGGACGCGAGGCTTTCCTCAAGCGCGTGTGGCAGTGGAAGGAAGAATCGGGCGGGATCATCTCGCAGCAGCTCCGCCGCCTTGGCGCCTCGTGCGACTGGTCGCGCGAGCGCTTCACCATGGATGAAGGCCTGTCCAATGCGGTGCGCAAGGTTTTCGTGCAGCTCTACAGGGAAAAGCTGATCTACAAGGACAAGCGCCTGGTGAACTGGGATCCGGTGTTCGAAACGGCGATTTCCGACCTGGAAGTGGAAACGCGCGAAACCAAGGGCGCCATGTGGTCATTTGCCTATCCGCTGGTGGATGGGCCGGTGGACGGCATTTCCGAAATCGTCATTTCCACCACACGGCCCGAAACCATGCTGGGCGATGGCGCGGTGGCGGTGCATCCATCGGATGAGCGCTACAAGAATCTGATTGGCAAGCTGGTGCGCCTGCCGGTTGCCGAGCGCCACATCCCGATCATCGCCGATGAATATCCCGATCCGGAATTCGGCACAGGTGCGGTGAAGATCACCGGGGCCCACGACTTCAACGACTTCGAGGTGGCGCGGCGCAACAACATTCCGCTGATCGTGCTGATGGACAAGAAGGCGCGGATGATTTCCACGCCGGAAAACAATGTGCCCGAGCGCTATCACGGCAAGGACCGGTTCAAGGCGCGGGAGATGGTGCTGGCGGAAATCGAGGAGCTTGGATTCTATCGGGGCAAGGAAGACAAAATCATCGCCCAGCCCTTCGGCGACCGCTCCAATGTGGTCATCGAGCCGATGCTTACCGAGCAGTGGTATGTGAACGCTGCCGAGATGGCCAAGCCCGCCATTGCCGCCGTTGAAAAGGGTGATACGGTTTTCGTGCCCAAGAACTGGGACAAGACCTATTTCGAATGGATGCGCAACATCCAGCCGTGGTGCATTTCGCGCCAGCTTTGGTGGGGGCACCAGATTCCGGCGTGGTATGGGCCTGATGGCACGATCTTTGTCGAAGAGACGCAGCTTGCGGCAGAACTCGCGGCCAAGAAGCATTACGGCAAGGACGCCGCCATCACGCGCGATGAGGACGTCCTCGACACCTGGTTCTCCTCGGCGCTGTGGCCCTTCTCCACGCTGGGCTGGCCGGAGGAAACCTCGGTCCTCAAGCGCCATTACAAGACCGATGTGCTGGTCACCGGCTTTGACATCATTTTCTTCTGGGTTGCCCGCATGATGATGATGGGGTTGCATTTCCGCCAGGAGGTGCCGTTCCATACGGTTTACATCCACGCCCTGGTGCGCGACGAGAACGGCCAGAAAATGTCGAAGTCCAAGGGCAACGTGATTGATCCCCTGGACCTGATCGATGAGTTCGGCGCGGATGCGCTGCGTTTTACCCTGGCTGCCATGGCGGCCCAGGGGCGCGACATCAAGCTCGCCAAATCCCGGGTCGAGGGCTACCGCAATTTCGGCACCAAGCTGTGGAACGCGGCGCGCTTTGCCGAGATGAACGGGGTGAAGCGCGATTTCAATTACGATCCGGTGGCGGCGCGCGTCACGGTGAACCGCTGGATTGCCGGCGAAGCTTCGCGCACCCGCAACGCGGTGACCAAAGCCATCGAGGAGCACCGCTACAACGAAGCGGCGGCGGCCCTCTACCAGTTTGTCTGGAACGTCTATTGCGACTGGTATGTGGAACTGATCAAACCGATTTTGGGCGGAACCGATGAAGCGGCCAAAAGGGAAACCCAGGCGTCTGCCGCCTGGGTTCTCGACCAGATATTGGTATTGCTCCATCCCTTCATGCCGTTTGTCACGGAAGAGCTTTGGCAGCAGACGGCGCCGCGCGAGCACTGGCTGATGGAGGCGGACTGGCCCAGCTACAAGGGGCTTGGCGATGCCAAGGCGGACGCGGAAATCGAATGGGTGATCAAGATCATCTCGGAGATCCGTTCGGTGCGCTCTGAAATGAACATATCCGGCGGCCTGAAAATCCCCTGCGTGCTGGTGGGGGCAAACAAGGATTCACGCCGCGTTGCCGCCACCTGGGAGAACGAAATCATCCGGCTGGCGCGGCTGTCATCCCTTTCCTTCGAGGACCAGGTGCCGAAGGCTTCGGCGCAGATCGTGCTGGGCGAGGCAACGGTGGCCCTGCCGCTGGAAGGGGTCATCGACTTCGCCACGGAAACGGCGCGGCTGAAGAAGGAACTTGAGAAGATCGAGAAGGAATCAACGGCAATTGCCGGTCGGCTTGGCAATCCCGGCTTCGTCGCCAAGGCCCCGGAAGAAGTGCTGGCCGAAACCCGCGAACGCAAGACGGAGCTTGATGTGCAGCGGACGAAGACGGCGGAGGCTTTGAAAAGGCTGGGGTAGGGCCCTAGTCCAGCAGCCGTATCACCCCGTTTTCGATTTTGAAGACGCCGGAGTTGCGGAGGAAATTCTCCAGGGTGCGGTGGCCCTTCTTGTAGTTCGGCATTTTTACGGAGAGCTCCGTTCCAAAGACCCGCGGTGTCACCGCCTTGCCGTTGGCGCTGAGTTTCAGGAAGATGTCCATCAGCATGTCCCTGTCAATAGCCGGACGCGCGGCCAGTTTCCTTGCAGGCGCGGGTGCAGGCGATGGTTTTGGGGCAGATGCCCGCTTCGGCGCGGCGGCGGGGATGATTGTAAATATATCGAAGGCCGACTGCAGGGGCTTGGTCGCCTTGCTTTCGCCGAGGCCGTCAATGCCCTTGCCGTGCTCGCGGATGTGGATGGCCAGCTGCATGAAATCCGCATCGCTTGAGGCGATCACCGCGTGGTCGAACAGGCCGCGGTGCAGCAGTGACACCGCGTCGATGGTGAGGGCGAAATCACTGGCGTTCTCCTTGCTGGCGCCGGGGGGAGTTTGCATGGGGACAATATGATGGTCCTTCATGGCCTTGTCCCATCTCTTGAGGCCGGCTGCGCCGCCGTAGCAGCGGGCAATGGTGAGCTTGCCCAGGTCGCCGCATCTCCGGAGATAATCGGTGACATATTTGGCCGACGCATTCTCGGCGTCGATGAACAGTGCTACTCTGGGCTTTGGTGTCATGGATTTTATCCTGCGCATGGCAGCCGTGGACGGGACTATGAAGCATTCTAACGCGATTTCAATCCTCTCGGACCATATCGAAACGCCGCTCGGCACCATGCTGCTGCTGGCGCGCGACGGGGCGATGATCGGGCTTGAGTTTGATGATCACCCGGAGCGGGTGGCGCGGGACTTGCGGCTGCGCTATGGCAGTTCGGAGCTTTTCCCGGCGGATAACCCAAATGGCTTTTCCGACCGCATCCGCGCTTATTTCGCCGGTGACTTCAAGGCCATCGAGGGGATTCCCACCGATGGCGGCGGCACGGAGTTCCAGCGCAGGGTATGGGACGAGCTCAAGCGTATTCCCTGCGGCGTCACGATTTCCTATGGCGAACTGGCGACACGGCTGGGCGACAAGAATGCCATGCGGGCGGTGGGCCTGGCCAACGGGCGCAATCCCATTTCCATCGTCGTGCCCTGCCACCGGGTGATCGGTGCGGACGGCTCGCTCACGGGCTATGGCGGCGGGTTGCGGCGCAAGGAATGGCTGCTTCGCCATGAGGGCGCGCTGCTGATTTGAGGGCGCGATCCGTTTTCGGGTGGCTCGGGCTTCAGGGCACTGCCATATTCGAGGCATGATTACATATCTCGCTATTCCCACCGAAGACGCCCGTAAATTTCAGGCGGGAGCGCCAGATGCCTACGGCCTGACGCCGGAGCGCCGCGTTTCTGATGGTGATGGGGTTCCCTGCCGCCATTGCCTGCAGGATGTGGCTATCTCATTCTGGCCTACCGGCCGTTTCCGGCGCTCCAGCCCTATGCGGAGACGGGGCCGATTTTCCTGCACGCCAAGGCCTGCGAGCAGGCAGGTGCTACGCATGAAACACCAGCCATGCTGGCCAAGCGCGCGGCGCATCTGGTCAAGGGCTATTCAAGGGATGACCGGATTGTCTATGGCACAGGCAAGATCGTGCCTTCGGCTGACCTGACGGCGGAGGCGGCCAATATCCTCACGCGCGATGACGTGGCCTATGTGCATGTCCGCTCTTCGGTGAACAACTGCTACACCTGCCGGATTGAACGGGCCTAGACCTTTGCAGTGTTCCGGTTCCGTAGGGTGATAGGGGCCGATGGTTCGCTCACGGGTTATGGCGGTGGGCTGAGGCGCAAGGAATGGCTGCTGAAACATGAGGGGCATTGCTGGTGTGAGCGTCCCCACACCGGCAATCCCGGTTCGGAGCATTTTCCGGGCCGCTCCGGTGGCCCTTTTAACAATGTCAATCAGCGGGTTCACCTTGCGATGAACAAAAGCATAAATAATCCTATATAGGAACAAAGTCAAGAGGGATTTTTGGCGGTTTTCCGGTTGCGCAGGACGTGTTCGTGGCCCGCGTCATACAAGGCGCTGTCGCGGAATTCCCGGGCGTCCAGCACGTGGCCCACGAGGATGAGCGCGGTGCGGGTGAGCTTGGCGGCCCTTACCAGCCTGGCGATGGTGGAGAGCGTTCCCCTGATGATTTTCTGGTCGGGCCAGGTGACGCGGTAGACGACAACCACGGGGCAATCCGCGCCGTAATGCGGCGTCAGGGCGCGTTCGACATAGCCGAGATTGCGAATTGACAGATGGATGGCAAGGGTGGCCTTGCTCCGCCCCAGTTCTTCCAGTTCCTCGCCCGGCGGCATGGCCGAGGCCTGCATTGTGGTGCGGGTGAGGATCACGGTCTGGGCGATTTCGGGCAGGGTGAATTCGGTTTTCAAGACGGCGGCAGCGGCGGCGAAGGCCGGCACGCCGGGGGTGACGTCGTAGTCAATGCCGAGCTTGTCAAGCCGGCGCATCTGTTCCGCGATGGCGCCGTAGATCGACGGATCGCCGGAATGGACGCGGGCCACATTGTGGCCCCTGGCGTGGGCAGTTTCAATTTCCGCGATAATCTCGTCGAGGTGCAGGGGAGCGGTATCGACAACGCGGGCGCCTGCGGGCGCCGCCTTCACGATTTCTTCCGGCACCAGCGAACCGGCATAGAGGCAGACGGGGCAGGACTGAATGAGTTTCAATCCGCGCAGGGTAATGAGGTCGGCAGCGCCGGGGCCGGCGCCGATGAAATGGACGGTCATGGGGTCTCCCGCTTCTTGGCATAGCCGCGGGGCGTGTAGGCGTAGTTCCTGCCATCGCGGCGGGCGAAGGATTTGGATTGGGATGAGCCCACCATCACCAGGGTGAGCATGTCGACTTCATCGGGATTGAAATCGGCGAAGCTTACGATCCGCACATTTTCTTGCGGGCGGCCGAGATTGCTGGCGATGACCACTGGCGTATCGGGCGGGCGGTGGCTTTTGAGGATAGCAAAGGCGCGTTCCAACTGGTCGCGGCGCTTCAGCGAACGCGGGTTGTAGAAGGAAATGACAAAGTCGCCCTCCGCT
>JAEUMI010000115.1 GCA_016792825.1 Hyphomicrobiales bacterium | reverse complement strand
GCCGTGCAACTCGTGGTCTCGACCGTGATGTTCCTCATGTTCTTCCGCCTCCAGCAGGTGGGCGGCCCAACCTACTTGAGTCAAATCGGCTACGTGGCCGCCGCCGTGGGCGTCGTCATCGGCGTATTGTACTTCGGTGAGATCTATCCGCCGCATGTCTGGGTGGGGGCCGGCGCCATAGCTGCCGGCATTGCCTTTTCAACCCTTAGCCAGGCCAAAAGAACCTAGATCTTCTTGGCGTGCCGGCTGGCAATCAGGCTCACCAGTTCGAACATCATCACCATCGCTATCTGCGCCGTGATCTGGTTCGGGCTGTCCTTCGTGGGCATCAGGCAGACCACGTCGGCGCCGATGATGTCGAGCCCGCGCAGGCCCTGCAGCAGCCGTGTCGCCTCGCGGATGGAAAAGCCGCCAAAGCCCGGCTCGAGGTTTGAAACGCCCGGCGCCACCGAAGGATCAAGGCAATCCAGGTCGAAGGTGATATAGGCGGGACCACTGCCCACCCGCTCACGGATCAACTCCACCGATTTTTGAATGCCGAGTTCCTCGAACTCCGCCATCGGCACAACCCGGTAGCCCAGCGCCTCGCTGGCGCTGCCCACCTTGCCGCCATGAATCAGGCTGGATGGATGGCCGCGCATGCCGATCTGCACGCTGCGCGCGGGATCAACCGAACCTTCGCGCGCCGTATAGGCCGCCCAATGCGCCGCTGAGCGTTTCGCTCCCAGCCAGTGCGGCATGTTCTCATAGGAATCCGTGTGCGCATCAAAATGAATGAGGGCGCAAGGCGCGCCCTTGGTCGTCTTGCGCGAAGGCCCCGCCAATGCCTTGAGAATCGGCCCGGTGATAGAATGGTCTCCGCCAATCGAAACCGGCCGGGTGCCCGCCGCATCGAGCCGCTCGAAAAAGCTTTCGATGTCGCGCACGCAGGCCTCATTGTTCATGGCTTCGGGCAGGGGGACGTCGCCCAGGTCATGGACGCGGGCGACCTCGAACGGCGCGAAGTCATGAATGGCATGGGCCCGCCGGTAGAACCCGGACACATTGCGCACGGCGCGCGGGCCCAGATGCTGGTCGCGTTCCGTCGAGCCATTGCCCGAACTGTGCGGAACACCTACCAGCGCAATGTCGCAGGCGGCCGGATCCTCGTTCCAGTCGCAGCGGAAGAAAGTCGGGATCCCCCACCAGTACCAGCTCTTGGCGCTTTGCTTGTCCTGTTCCAGTTTGTCGCCGGCCATGGGAAAATCCTTCTCTGCCTGAAGCGTGAAGTCTGCTTGCCCGCATTTGCGCTTTCTGGCAACCTCGGGAAATGACAAATTCGGGCATAAAACTGCGAATCCTGGTGGTGCTGATTGCCATCTTCATGGCTGCCCCCACGCTGGCCTTCGCCGACATCCTCGGCAACCGCGACCGCGACATCCTGAAAGCCGGCGGCACCGTCACCCGGGTGGCGCCGAACTGGCGCATCGTCTGCATGCGAAAGGGCGGCGAGCCCTGGGGCGTTGCCTCCCGGCACAAGCATTGCCGCCTTGAAAAGAATGATTTTCGCGTCCTGGCGCTGATGACCAAAGACGGCCTGTCAATTCCCTATCTTCCGTCGCGTCCGGCCTGCGGAGGCTATCCCGGCAAGATGTGGGTCGACTGGCGGCCCATCGGCAGCCTGCCGCTGCAGGCAAAGATTACAGCCCTGTCCCGCGGCACGACTTTCGGCAGGCCCTATCAAACCCCCTGGCCCCTGTGCCAGCCGACGACTGAATACACCGGCCTCTACCGCTTCCCGGCCGCCCTGGCGCGGCTGAAGGCCGAGTGGCGGAAATTCCGCTAGAGCCAAAAGGCCCGCCCCGTTCCGGGCGAGCCTCAGGCGTTCACAAGATAAAAAGTCCTAGATCCAGAACCAGAGCCAGACCCAATAGGGCTCGCGGCGGCAGCGGCGGCGCCAGCGGCCATTCACCCGGCGCCAGCGGCAGCGGTTGCGCCAGCGGCGCACCCGGCGGCGGCGGCGGGAGTGCGCAAGTTGGACGCCTTCCTCCAGTTCGCCCAATTCATTCTGAGCGCCAAGCTCCTCAAGCCCCTCCGGCTCATCGGCGGGGGCACTTAGATCTGGAAGAACCGACTCAGGTTGTGGGGCGGGGGCCAAAGGGCCCGCGGCAAGCGCCTGGCGCGGGAGAACTGCCGAGATTCCGGCAGCGCCGGCCACCCCCAGCAGGCCTGTCAATAACAGTCGTCTGTCCATGTCTTTCTCCTTTCAGTCCTCTCAAGCTTGTTGCCAAGCGCTAGGAAGAAGCCATCCTCCAGCGCTGGCCTTTGGAGCCGCTGCGAGCATCGATCATCTGCTTGCCGCGCGCTGTCATGACCATGACGATCATGTGGCGGCCGCTGCGCTGGGCCCTGAACCGGTGATAATTGCCGCCGCAACGCAGCGTTTTCGAAACCCGGTAGCCGTCCTTTTTAAGGAGCAAAAAGGCCTGCCTGCAATTGATGTCATAGCGCGGCGGGATGTAGATGTAGTGATCCGGGTTGGAATGGGTGGCGCGCGCCTGGGCTATGGGCGCCAGCGCAAGCAATCCGAGCAAACTCAAGGGCACGAGGACTTTCAGCATCGCGAGGCCTTCTCCATCCGGTTATCCCATAATTGGGGACGGCTGGATAGGTTCCATTCCGGCGGTGCCGACGGGAATTTTATTTGCCTTTTGCCCGGCTTCGTGAATGATAAGCGGCCTCAGGGAACCAAATGCGCCCCGCATCCGTATAGAAACCGACACAATCGGCGAAGCATGGGAGCAAAGAAGATCGATAACTTCACGCAATCCTCCGATCACCAAGGCCAGAACAGCGTTGCTGTTGAGTTCCTCAGCCTCGCCGGCTTCACCCTTTATGGCAATGAGTGGATTGTGCCGCTGGCGGCCGAATTGGGCATAAGCCCTTCTGAAATCCGCAACTGGCTGGCGGGCAAAACCCCTTTGACCATGGAAGCGGCGATCTGGCCCCGGGTGATCGAGGCCCTGCGCGGCCGCGAGGAAACCCTCGGCCGGATTCTCGGCGAGACCCGTGCGGCTGTCCGTGCCGCCAATGAAGAGGCGGGCGAGGAGGCATCGCAAGCCCCCGACGGCTCCGTCAAGCCGCTGCACATTTTGCGCTGACGGGCGTTTCCGAACTTATTCTCTGCCGGCTACGCCTTGGTCCTGCGATAGTTCCAGGCGCATTGCCGCCTTGATCGCCGGCGCGGGCCTGATTATCTGTTTGGCGCACATGAAAACCAGGGAGAAAACCGATGCGCGTGATGGTGCTCGTGAAGGCAACCGCCGACAGCGAAAAGGGCTTTGACCCCACGCCCGAGGCGATGGAAGCCATGCAGGCCATGGACAAGTTCAATGACGAACTGGTGGCGGCCGGCATCCGCCGCGCCGTGGGCGGCCTCAAGCCTTCCTCCGAAGCCAAGCGCATTGCCTTCGATGGCCAGAGCCGCACCGTCATCGACGGGCCTTTCGACCCGCCGGGCGAACTCGTCGCCGGCTTCTGGATCTGGGAGGTCAAGAACATGGACGAAGCCGTGGCCTGGGCCAGGCGCTGCCCCAACCCCATGCCGGGCCCCAGCGAAATCGAAATCCGGCCGTTCTATGAGGCTGCCGATCTGTCGTGAGAAGTTGAGCGGCCAATCCAGACTTACTTCGCAGCCAATCGCCGGGCGCTGCGCACCACCGTATCATTGATGCGTGACTGCCAGCCCGGCCCGGTGGCCTTGAAGGCAGCCAGCGCTTTTTTATCCAGACGCAGCGAAACCAGTTCCTTCGTACCGCTGCCCAAAGGCCGCCCACGCCGCACCAGCTTGCCGCCCCTGTATAAGTCGGCGCGGGCAAACCATTCCTGCGTCAATTCCGGCGCATCGTCAGCCGGGTCCAGTTTCGATTTGAAACCACTTTTTTTCGCGCTCATTTGCCTTCCTCATCGAAATAATATGGCGGCCACCGTCTCGCGGAGTCCACACGACAGCACACAGACGCGTGCGAACAAATCCAAAGGAAATGAACCGCCTTTCACCATAAGCAAACCGCACGTCCTCACCGGTCAATTCGTCACCAGCGAAAAGCTCGGCTGCCGAAGCAAAATCCAACCCGCGCTCGTCCAGCGTAGCCCGCCGCTTTGCCTCGTCCCAGGAGAGTTTCATTGCCCTGTTATCCGATAATATATGTAGCTACAAATATTAAAAGTCAATGACCGTAGGCACCTGCTGTTGGCGAAGATAATGGCATAAGTTGCGGACCAGAACAATACAGGAACAAAATTTCTGTCATTCCGGCGAAAGTCGGGCACGGCTCCGCCCTTGATGAAAACGGCTCTGCCGTTCCAATAAAAAATTGATCCGTATACGGATGAAGTATGCGTCAGCTTGTGTCGGGCTTCAGCGCTTCCCAGGCAAGCCCATGGCACTCGTTGAGAATTTCATCGACCTCATGCGTGGGCTTGCGGCGCGAACCGGGCGCACGGCCGGGGCGCAGCGATGATTTGAAGACCGGGCCCGGCATGGCCTCGCGCCGGAGCCGCCAGCGGGCGAGGCGCCGGGCCTGGCGCGGAATGTCATCGAGCGCCAGCTTGAGGGCCTCAAGCCTGCGGGCGATGAGCTGCCCGTTCACCAGGCCATCGGCCGGCGGGGCGGCTTTGGGCGGGCGCGCGGGCCACAGGTCGTCGATCCTGGAATCGGGCCCGAAGAAAAGGATGCGCGGCGGATATTTGCAGTATTTGACGCGGTCCAAGCGCAATTCCGGGAAATCCTTGCGCGGATCGCAGAGCCGGAAGGCGGGCAGGGAACCTTCCGCGCCTTTCGCGATGACCTTGCCCCTGGGCATGGGCCGCGACGCCGCCAGTTCCACCACAAGCCCGCGCGCCGCCACGACAATCAGGCGGCGCAGGGCGGATTCGGCCGGCCGCAGCACCCGCAGCACAGCCCTGTGGAGGGTGGGCGGAATCCGCGAAACCGCGGCACCGCCCACAAGCCCCAGCAGGACGAAAAGCTCCGCCACGATAACCCTGAGCGCCTCGCTCTGGCGCCTGACGGCATGATCCCAGTCAATCTTCCAGTCCATGTGGTTCCTATCCCTGGCAAAGAACAAAACAGGAACATATCTGGCATGGTAGGAATATAGGTGTCAAGGGCAAAAATGAAAAAATCCGGTATTGGGCTATCCGCTGCGCTATTCAAATAGATCGGAATGCGTCCCTGTGCGATGTAACGCCAGCACGCCGGGGTCATCTAAGTCATAAATGAGAAGCCAGTCGGGCTCTATGTGGCATTCCCAAAAACCCCGCCATTCGCCCGAAAGCATGTGCGGGCGGTTGCGGGCGGGCAGGGGGGTGTCGCTCATCAGGAGGCTGAGAACGGCGTTAAGCTTTTGCATGGCCGCACCGCGTTTCGCCATGCGCTTATGGTCTTTTTTGAAAGCCGCGCCGTATTCGATCCGTCTCACGGCCTAGCGCTATGTGCGCGTTTTCATGGCGGCGGTGAACGCCTCAAGGCTGCCGGCCTTCGCGTAGGCCCGCCGCTTCGAAGGCTTGCGCGCATCGCGCAGCACGGCGGCGGTTTTCCTGTTGGGCACATGGAGCGACAGGGGGATTCCGCCTTCCTCAACCACGGCGCGGTAGCTCATGTTGATGAAGGTGCTGTGCGACACACCCAGGCGCTTCAGGATGTTTTCGGCATCCCGCTTCACCTTTGGCTCGATGCGGGCGCGAACCACATCCGACTTGCTGATTGCAACCATAGTAGTTGACTCCTTATGTAGCTACAATGTAGCACAAAATGGAACGGCCCGCAACTCCCCTCTCTCCAAGGTCGTCCCGGACCTGATTTGGGGATCAACCCAACTAACCGAACGTCAATCGCGCTTTGCCGCCTTCATCGCGTTCACAATTTCCATAGTCTCCACTGAAACGCGCGTTACGCGGGACAGCAGGTCGATCACCTTTTCCTTGTAGTCCATGAACCGGTAGGTGTTGAATTTCGCGGCAATAGTCGGGTCCTTCGGCTTCTTCTCCTTGTACTGGTCAAGAATCCACTCAAGGCCTGAACGATTGCCAAGACGGTATTCCCAGGCGGAAGGGGGAATCCCCGAAAGCGTAGTGAATGAATCGAGGGTGATGGTGCCGTTGTCCTTGTCGGCTTTTAACTTCGGGATTGGGTCCGCGTCGCCGGGCGGCTGATCATGGCGATTCACAGGCCAGGGTTTCACTGTCTCATACCCGATGTGAAGCTCCATCAGCCGCTTGCCCCACTCGGCCCAGGCCCAAAAATCCGGATAGAAGGGAATGCGCGGAAACTCGCGCTTCAAGTTGATAGCATAAGTCTCGCGGTAGTCTGGATCATGCAGGACGCCATAGACGTAATGGAAAATGTCATCCTTGGTGATCCGGCGCTTCGGTTTTTTCTCGCCCTTCTCGTAATGCACCTGAAATTGCTTGAGGCCCCAGTCGGTGATGTTATCGATGCGGGTGCCGTCTGCGGTGAATCTCCATCGACTTACACCCTGCGTGCCACCGTTGCCATTCTTCAATTGGCCGAGATCAAAGATGCGATTAGACGCAAGAACAGCAAGCGGATTACTGGATGCTATTCCAAGAAATGAGATCACCGAATTTTTGCCGTCTTTCGGAAACATTGAGGGCAGCTGATATGTTCGTCCATTGAAATGGCGATCAAAGTAGACCCATCGGGTAATGAAAGGCCGGAACTCAGCTTGAACGACTGATCTGGACTCAAACTCTTTTGCGACTCCAGATGCCGCATATCTATCGAGTTCTGCGTCCCATTTGATTGCGTCTCGGTCTGAGTCATTCGGCGATTTTCGCGTTGCCTCGTAAGTATCTATCAAGGTTCTCACTTTGGCTTCTAAAGTTTCACGGGAAAAATCATATACCCATTCATCGCGTTGTGATTTCAGACCATTCGAGAACAGCTTGAAAAGGCTGCGTTCACGAGATTTCCGATCATCGCCCTTTGAGGCAGGATCAGCCAAAGGCATGAGATTATCAAAATCATTCGCCGTTTGATTGAGCCAATTGGCGCCCCTGTCTGGTTCAACGGACTCGGCATTCAACGTAGAAAGACGATGATTGCTCAAGAATGACAGCTTCTCATCCGCTGTCTCAAATTCTGGTCTGCGAATATAGAAGATTTTGCAACCTTGTTGCCTTCGCTTTCGAACAAAGAAACCGATGGTGACCCCAGTTTGAATTCCAAACACATTATGCTTGGTTCCCGAGAGCTTAGGATTGGCGCGTACATCGCCACCTAAATCCATCAATCGAATTTCCGCGAACTCGTCTGCAGCGGCGCGACGGAAACCGTCAAATGCTACTTTCTCAATCAGGTTGCGATTGGTGATGAAAGCGATGACGCCATCATCATGCAAGCGGTCCGAGGCCCAGCGAATAAATCGCGTATACATGTCGTAGACTGAGTTCTTGTTCTGCGCCGTGCCGCGCTTTATGTAGGTGGCGGCGATACGCTCGTCGATCCGCTTGTAGGGCCGGTTCGGATTACGCGAATTGTAGTTGTCTTGCCAAGCGTTGTACGGTGGGTTGCCAATGATCACCGAAATCTTGCGTTTGTTTTGTCGCTTCACCCGTTCGACGTTCTCATCTGAGAGGCCCGCGAAGAGATCGTGCTGGTGGCCCGCGCGGATACCGAGGCCCGCCACATTGTCTAGCGTGTCCACGAAACACAGATTGGGGAACTCGGCGAACTGGCCGGAAATCGCTGCGTAAGTTGCCTCGATGTTCAGATTCGCCACATAATAAGGCAGGATCGCGACTTCATTGGCGTGAAGTTCGTTCTTGTATTTGTGCAGGAGCTTCTGCGGCTGGCCCCGGAAGCTTTCTAGCAATTCGCAAATGAACGTGCCAGTGCCCGTTGCAGGATCGAGGATTTCCACGTCGCGGTCTATGAGGTTCTTGCCGAAGTGCTTCTCGCACAGCCAGTCCGCCCCCTCGATCATGAATTTCACAATCTCGTTCGGTGTATAGACCACGCCCAACCGATCCGCCGCTTTCGGATTATAGACCTTGTAGAAATTCTCGTAGATCGCCTTGAGGAAGCCTTGCTTTTCTGAATGGGAGGAGATTGCGGCGGCATTGGCGCGAATGGCGGCGTAATAGGTTTCCATTGCCTTCAGCGTGTTGCGCTTGACAGAACCAGTGAAGAATTTCGCTTCCAGCGCATACAGTTCTTTCGCGATGTTGTTCTCGCGGTGGAAATCGCCCTGGTCGAAGACATGCGCGAAAATTTCCTCGGTAAGGATATGCTGAATGAGCATTTCGCGCACATCCGACTCATTCACCATAGGATTTATTGTGTCCTTGGCGTGGGCGAGAAACTTATTCGCTTCAACCTGAAACTCCGGATTCTCCGAATATGCCGCGTCGATTTTCTCGCGCAGTGCTTGCAGCACGGCAGGCAGGTCGGCCTTGAACTGTTCTACCGCCTTGCGGAACTCGGCGATTTCCGCGCGCTCGTAGCAGAAGAAAAGGTTGAGTAGCTTGAGCAGTTTCGCCGTGTCGGTCATGTCGCAGCGCATGACTTCGTGCCGATTCTGGATCAGGACGGCGGTGGCCGAGTCCTCGAAGATAATGTTGTCCTGCGGATAGCCTTTGGCGAGTTTCTTGGCGATTTCCGCGTCAAGGTCGTCATTTGAATCCTTGGCTTCCCAGTAGCCGAGCGGCACCCGCAGGTCATGCAGGATAGTGCCGTCTGGCCGGATGCGGTTCTTCTGCGCCGAGGCGAACTCATACTGGTTGATGAAATGCAGGTTCGATTGCCGCGCCCAGGCTTTCAGCAAATCCTTGAACGCCTCGCTGATCACACCCTCGGTGAGGGAACCGGAGATTTTCTTGTAGCGGTCAAGATCGTTCAGGTAGTTGTTGACGAGTTGCTGGCTCATGAAGCTCCTGGGGCAGGGCGATTGGCAACCCTAGGCGATTCAGCCGCCAGCGCAAAGCCCGCCCCCTGCGCCCACGAATTTCGCCGCCTGTTGCCTTCCTACAACAGAGGGCAAACTGGCGGCGCGCGCACACGGGCCACCTAACTCACTGATTTGGAAAGCATTGCCTGAATGC
>JAEUMI010000110.1 GCA_016792825.1 Hyphomicrobiales bacterium | reverse complement strand
CGCGATTGACTTGCGCGACAGTCTCCTTCTCGGCGCGCTCCTTACGCTTGCGAAAGCCGCGGAGATTGACAACCTCGGCCACTATTTTGGCGCCAGCATATCTTCGGGCCGCACGATGGCATCGAAGTCGGCGGCAGGAATGCCGTCCTTGATGGCTTCCTCGCGCAGCGTGGTGCCGTTCTTGTGGGCCGTCTTGGCAATCCTGGCAGCACGGTCATAGCCGTATTTCGGCGCAAGCGCGGTCACCAGCATCAGGGAACGGTCCAATGCGGCCTTGATGTTGTCTTCGCGCGCCGTAATGCCGATCACACAATTGTCGGTGAAGCTAGTGGCGGCATCGGCCATGAGGCGGACGGACTGCAGGAAGTTGTAAGCCATCACCGGATTGAAGACGTTGAGCTCGAAATGACCCTGCGAGCCGGCAAAGGTCAGCGCCGCATGATTGCCGAAGATCTGGACGCAGACCATGGTGAGCGCTTCGCATTGCGTGGGGTTCACCTTGCCCGGCATGATGGAGGAGCCGGGCTCGTTTTCAGGCAGCGACAGTTCGCCGAGGCCGGAGCGCGGGCCCGAACCCAGGAAGCGGATGTCATTGGCGATCTTGAACAGCGAGGCGGCCACCGTGTTGATGGCGCCGTGGCTCATCACCATGGCGTCATGGGCGGCGAGCGCTTCGAACTTGTTGGGGGCGGAGGTGAATTTCATCTTGGTAATGGCGGCAATGCGTTCGGCCACCATTTCGGCAAAGCCCACGGGCGCGTTAAGGCCGGTGCCCACGGCGGTGCCGCCCTGGGCCAGTTCCATGAGCAGCGGCATGGTTTGTTCGATGCGGAGAATGCCGTTTTCAACCTGGCGGGCATAGCCGGAAAATTCCTGGCCGAGGGTCACTGGCGTTGCATCCTGGGTATGGGTGCGGCCAATCTTGATGATGTGCTTCCACGCTTGGGCCTTGTCGTTCAGGGCATTGCGGAGTTTCTGCAGGGCCGGGAGCAGGGCATGGTGGATTTCCTCGGCACAGGCGATGTGCATGGCCGTCGGGTAAGTATCGTTGGACGATTGGCTCATGTTGACATGGTCATTGGGGTGCACCGGCTTCTTCGAGCCCATCTCGCCGCCCAGCATTTCAATGGCGCGGTTTGACACCACCTCATTGGCGTTCATGTTGGACTGGGTGCCGGAGCCCGTCTGCCATACGGCCAGGGGGAAGTGGTCATTGAGCTTGCCCTCGATCACTTCCTGGGCGGCACTCACAATGGCCTTGCCGATCTTGGGATCGAGGCGGCCAAGAGTCATGTTCACTTCGGCTGAAGCGCGCTTGACGATGCCGAGGGCGCGCACCACGGGCAGTGGCTGCTTTTCCCAGCCGATCTTGAAATTGCCAAGCGAACGTTGGGCCTGGGCGCCCCAGTAGCGCGTGGCATCCACTTCAATCGGGCCGAAGCTATCGGTTTCGGTACGGGTCTTTTTCATCGCCATTCCATCCCAGACTCACAGTTCATCTTTCCAGATGGGATTACTCCACGCCTTTTTCCCG
>JAEUMI010000021.1 GCA_016792825.1 Hyphomicrobiales bacterium | reverse complement strand
CTGTCGGAAGACCAGCTTTTCAAACTGGCCCATGGACGCGGTGCGGCTTCCCTCTGGGCGCGGCTCGGCGCCTCCGATGATCCGATCTGCGGAATGGCCCGCGCGGTTCTGGAGCAATGGCTGCAGGCTTCGGAAGGGGCGCGACCCTTTGAATTCCTGTCAACGGTTCTGATCGGAACGCGAAAGGCGTTCCTGGCGCGGCTGGGAAGCGAGGCGGGCGATGCACTCGATGCGCTGCTTGAGATCTCGCTCTCCTATGAGGAAAGCCATTCCTCTTCGCTGGCGGGGTTTGCGGCCTGGTTTGCCTCCGAGGACAGCGAGATCAAGCGCAACATGGATCGCGGCCGCGGCGAAGTGCGCCTGATGACGGTGCATGGCGCGAAGGGGCTGGAGTCCAGCATCGTCATCCTGCCGGACACCACCTCCACGCCGCGCAGCACTGCGACCTCGGCCCTCATGTTTGTCGAGCCAGTCCCGGGTGCTCCGGCGCTGCCTTTCTGGCGGCTCTCGGGGCTGGCGCAATCCCAGCCCATTGAATACTGGATGGCCACAGACAAGCAAACCGAACTGGAGGAGCAGCGGCGGCTCCTCTATGTGGCCATGACGCGGGCCCGCGACGAGCTTTATGTCTGCGGCTACAAGGTCCATCGGGACAGTCCGGAGAACAGCTGGTATCGCCTGGTGATGGAAGCGCTGCAGAATCAGGACCTGCGGCCGGTCGAATTACCTGACGGGAGCTCTTGCCTGCGGCTTGGCCCTGATCCGACGGTGAACGGGATGGCCCCGGTTTTGCCAAGATCAGCTCCCGAGGTTCCTGCTTGGCTGTTCAATAGTCCGGATATTGCGCATCACGGCCCGGCGCCTGGGCGCCGTGACGCTGGCTCGCGTGTGGCCCGTGCCCGCGGGCGTGCCATCCATAAAATCCTGCAGGACCTGCCCGGCATGGCGCCGGACGCCGGCCTGAATTTCGCAAGGCGCATTGTCGCCAGGAGCGGGCTTGATGAATCGCTGGCAGAAAAAATCCTGGGGCTTATCGCGGATCCCGAGCACAGGGATTTTTTCGGGCCGGGCAGCCAGGCGGAAGTCAGCGTCGGCTCTCTTCAGCCCAACGGCCAGTACATCACCGAACGGATCGACCGGCTTGTCATCCGGGCCAGCGACATTCTCGTGCTCGACTACAAGACCGACTGGCATGTGCCGGACAGGCTCGATGCCGGCCATCCCCATGTCATGCAGCTTGCCCGCTATGTTCGGACCCTCGGGCAGGCCTATGACGGCAGACCCGTCCGCGCCGCCCTTCTCTGGACGAGCCTGCCGCGCCTTGACTGGATTGCGGAAGATACGCTGCGGGAAGCCATTTCCAGCATGGCAGCCATCACGTGAACGAGTGCCGCCCTTGACCGGGGGGCTGACGATACCTACCTTTAGTGGCAACTCAAGGAATAGCGGAGAATCAATCGTGTCCACCCATAAAGTATCTGACGCCTCATTCGATGCGGATGTCCTCAAATCCACGACTCCGGTCGTTGTCGATTTCTGGGCGGAATGGTGCGGACCTTGCAAAATGATCGGTCCCGCACTTGAAGAAATTGCCCAGACGCTTGGGCCCAAGGTCAAAATCGTCAAGATCAACATCGATGAAAATCCGCAAACTCCTTCGAAATACGGGGTCCGCGGCATTCCCACCCTGATGGTGTTCAAGGGCGGGGCGGTGTCCTCGACGAAGGTCGGCGCTGCTCCCAAGGGCCAGCTGCAATCCTGGATTGAGCAATCGATCTAACGCCTGGCCGCGCCCGATACGCCCGACATCGGCTTGTGGTCGTGGAGGCTCAGCACATGGCCTGCGAGATAGAGTGAACCGCAAATCAGTATTCTCGGGGCAGGTGTCGTTTGCGACGCCTGCCCCAAAGCTTTTTCAAGAGAGCTTGCGGTTTCGGCCGACAGGTTCCGGCTGCGGGCAATCTCCGCGAGCTGGTCAGCGGGAACGGCATTGGGCTCGCCCGGAATGGCAATGGTCACGATGCGTTGCGCCAGGCCTTCAAAGGGCTCAATGAAGCTCGCCGCATCTTTCGTGTTGAGCATGCCCCAGATGAGAACGAGCGGGCGAGAGTGGCGGTCGTTGATATCGGAAAAGGCTCGGGCGATGACGCGGCCCGCCGACGGGTTATGGCCGCCATCAAGCCACAGCTCGGCGTCTTTCGGCAGAAGGCGGGTGAGTTCTCCTGCCCCCAGCCGTTGCATGCGCGCCTGCCAGATCACCGATTTCAGACCCTGATCAATATGCAATTCAGACACACGTGCATCATCGAGCCGGCGGATAGCCGCAATGGCATTTCCGGCATTGTCGACCTGGTGGCGGCCCTTGAGCTGCGGCAGGCTCAGATCGAGCAGACCGCTTTCATCCTGAAAGACGAGGCGCCCGTGCTGCTCGAAGGCCTGCCAGTCCTGATTGGCAATTAAGACCGGAGCGCCAACTCTTTCGGCCACCCGTTCGATTTCGGCGCGCGCCTCGTCGGGCTGCATGCCGATGATGGCGGGAACGTTCTTCTTCAGGATACCGGCTTTCTCGTGGGCAATGGCGGTCAGTGTGTCGCCGAGATATTGCTGGTGATCGTAGTCAACGGTGGTGATGACGGAGAGCCTGGGCCTTGCAATGACATTGGTTGCATCAAGCCTTCCGCCGAGGCCCACTTCGAGAATGAGATAGTCCGCCGGGATTCGCGCGAAAGCCAGGAAGGCCGCCGCGGTGGTGATTTCAAAGAAGGTGATCGGAGCATCACCATTGGCGTTTTCGCATTCTTCCAGGAGGGCCGAGAGTTTTTCCTCGGCAATGGTCTTGCCTGCCACATAAATGCGCTCGTGAAATTTCACCAGGTGCGGCGAGGTATAGCAGTGGACCTGGAGGCCGGCCTGTTCGAGAATGGACCTGATGTAGGCAACGGTGGAGCCCTTGCCGTTGGTTCCGGCCACATGAATGACCGGCGGAAGGTTCTGTTCCGGGTTTCCGAGCCGCGCCAGAATCCGCTCCATGCGCTCAAGGCTGAGATCAATGATCTTGGGATGCAGGGAGAGCAGCCGGTTCAATATGGCATCACTGCGCGCCACGGAATTATTCAGCGCTGATCGGAACCAATGCCCCGCTGTTGGAACCCGGAAGCTCCGCTGTCTTCATCAGGATGCGGGCCACCCGGCTGACGGTTTCGCGCATCTGGTGGCGGTGGACCACCAGGTCAACCATGCCGTGGTCCTGCAGGTATTCGGCACGCTGGAAGCCTTCCGGCAGTTTCTCGCGGATGGTCTGCTCAATAACTCGGGTTCCGGCAAAACCAATCTGGGCCTTTGGTTCGGCTATGTGGAAATCACCCAGCATGGCATAGGAAGCGGTAACGCCGCCGGTTGTCGGATTGGTGAGAACGACGATGTAGGGCAGTTTATGGGCGCGCAGTTCCTGCACCATGACCGTCGTGCGCGGCATCTGCATCAATGACAGGATGCCTTCCTGCATGCGGGCCCCGCCGGAGGCCACAAAGAACACGAAGGGGCATTTCTTGGTAACCGCAAAACGCATGGCGGTGATAATGGCTTCGCCGGCGGCTGTTCCCAGCGAGCCCGCGATGAAGCCCATGTCCTGCACCGCGATCACGATGGGAAGCTGGTCCAGCGTGCCGAAGCCCGCATGAATGGCGTCCTCGCTGTTGGCCTTCTGGCGCGCCTCCTTCAGGCGGTCGACATATTTGCGCTCGTCCCTGAATTTCAGCGGATCAGACGGCACCGCGGGAAATTCCAGGGTTTCATAGACGCCGTCATCGAACATGGATTTCAGCCGCAGGTCCGGCGCCAGGCGGTGATGATGGTCGGAGCCCGGGAAAACAAACTGGTTGGCCTCGAGGTCGCGGTAGAAAACCATCTGGCCGGAATCGGGATCCTTGATCCACATGTTCTCCGGCACGTCGCGCTTGACGCCGAGAATGGAGCGGATTTTCGGCCGGACGAAATTCTTGATCCAGTTCACCTGATCTAGCTCCTCACGCCACGGGCAATGTCACTCACCAGCGAGTGTACCGCTTTTACGGTTTTCGATGAAGGCTTTCCGGCCTTTGTGAGACTGTCCTTAATGGCGCTGACAAGGGCCGAGCCCACAACGACGCCATCGGCACTTCTGGCAATGGCGCGGGCCTGGGCCGCGGTCTTCACGCCGAAGCCCACGGCAATCGGCAGATTCGTGTGCTTGCGCAGGCGGTTCACATTCTTTTCCACGCTCTTGAGATCGGGCGCCTTGGTGCCGGTGATGCCGAGCACCGAAACATAATAGACAAAACCACTGGTATTCCTGAACACGGTGGGGGCGCGCTGGTCATCGGTGGTGGGCGTTGCCAGGCGGATGAAATTGATATCGGCGGTGATAGCTGGAAGACAGAGTTCGTCATCTTCCTCGGGCGGGAGGTCGACAACGATCAGGCCGTCGACGCCGGCGGACTTGGCATCCCTGAGGAACCGATCGACGCCATAGACATAAATGGGATTGTAGTAACCCATCAGCACCACTGGCGTTTCCTTGTCGCCCGCGCGGAATTCGCGCACCAGCTTGAGGTTTTTCTTCATGGTCTGGCCTGCATGCAAGGCGCGCAGGCCCGCCGCCTGGATGGCGGGGCCATCGGCCATGGGATCGGTGAAAGGCATGCCGAACTCGATGATGTCTGCACCAGCCTTGGGCAGGCCCTTGATGATCTTGAGAGAGGTTTCGTAGTCGGGATCGCCGGCGGTCACGAAAGTCACAAGTGCTGCGCGGCCCTTTTGTTTCAGCTCGGCGAAACGGCGTTCGATGCGGCCCGTCACAATTTCACCCCGAGAATGTCCGCAACCGTGAAAATATCCTTGTCGCCGCGGCCGCACATGTTCATCACCATCAAGTGGTCCTTGGGTTTTGTCGGCGCGATCTTCATCACATGGGCGAGCGCGTGGGAAGGCTCGAGAGCTGGGATGATTCCTTCCAGCCTGCAGCAGAGCTGGAAGGCGGCCAATGCTTCCTTGTCGGTGGCGGCCACATATTGCACGCGCTTCATGTCGTGCAGCCAGGAATGCTCGGGGCCGATGCCGGGATAATCAAGGCCTGCCGAGATGGAATGGCCCTCGGTGATCTGGCCGTCATCATCCATCAGCAGATAAGTGCGGTTGCCGTGGAGAATGCCGGGCCTGCCGCCGGTGATGGAGGCCGCATGTTTCCTGGTACGCAGGCCCAGGCCCGCCGCTTCCACGCCGATGATTTCCACGTCCTTGTCGTCGAGGAAGGGATGGAACAGGCCCATGGCATTGGAGCCGCCGCCAATTGCAGCGACAAGCGTGTCCGGCAGGCGGCCCTCGCGTGCCAGCATCTGGCGCTTGGTTTCAATGCCGATCACCGACTGGAAATCACGCACCATTTCCGGATAGGGATGGGGGCCCGCCACGGTGCCGATGCAATAGAAGGTGTCTTCAACATTGGCGACCCAATCGCGCAGCGCTTCGTTCAGCGCATCCTTCAAGGTGCGCGAACCGGACAGGGCGGGAACGACTTCGGCCCCCAGCAGTTTCATGCGGAACACGTTTGGTTTCTGGCGTTCGATGTCGACCGATCCCATGTAGACAATGCATTCCAGGCCGAAACGGGCGCAGGCAGTGGCGGTCGCGACGCCGTGCTGGCCGGCGCCGGTTTCGGCGATGATGCGCTTCTTGCCCATGCGGCGGGCGAGCAGGATCTGGCCCATGACATTGTTGATCTTGTGAGCCCCGGTGTGGTTGAGCTCATCGCGCTTGAAATAGATTTTTGCGCCACCCAGGTGTTCAGTCAGGCGCTCGGCATAATAGAGCGGACTGGGCCTTCCCACATAATGCTCAAGGAATGAATCAAGCTCGGCCTGGAAGCTGGGATCGGCCTTGGCGTCCTTGTAGGCCTGCTCAAGCTCAAGAATGAGCGGCATCAATGTTTCGGCCACGAAACGCCCGCCATAGATGCCGAACAGGCCTTTTTCGTCGGGCCCGGTGCGGTAGGAATTAACCTGTGCTGTGGTCATAAAAACTCGCTTTCAAAGCCGTTTTAGCGGGCCGCCTTGGCCGCCTCAATGAATTTCCGAATGAGGCTTAAATCCTTCACGCCAGGAGCCTTTTCAACACCTGAGGAGACATCGACAATGGGCGCCCCGGTGGCGCGGATGGCCTTTGCGACGTTTTCCGGATTGAGCCCACCGGAGAGAATAAAGCCCTCAGGCTGGCGCTCGCTGCCCAGCAGGCTCCAGTCAAAGGCTATGCCGTTGCCGCCGGGCAGCGCATTAACCAACGTCTCGGGAGCCTTCGCGTCGTAAAGAATGAGGCTGGCCTTGCCGGCGTAGGCATCTGCCCTTGCAACATCGGCTGAGGCGCCAATCTTGATGGCCTTGATCACCGGCTTGCCGGTCAGCGCGGCGATCTCCTGCACGCGCTCCGGCGTTTCCGCGCCATGGGCCTGATACAGGTCGGGGGCCACGATATTGTCGATTTCCTGGAGCGCCACATCATTGGCATCGACGATGAGGGCGACGATTTTTGCCCGGCCGCGCGCATGGGCAGCAAGCTTCTTTGCCAGCGGAAAAGAGACATGGCGGGGGCTCCGGGGATAAAACACGAAGCCGACAAGTCCGGCGCCTGCCTCGATTGCCGCATCAACCGATTCCATGGTGGAGAGCCCGCAAATCTTCACATCAACCATGGCGCAGGTCTTCCAGAATCTTTTGCGCAGCTGCGGCGGGATCGGCAGCGCCGGTGATGGCCCGGCCGATCACAAGAATATCGGCGCCGGCGGCGATGGCCGATTTGGGCGTGGCGACACGCTTCTGGTCATGAACGGCATTTTCGGTGGGGCGGATGCCGGGCACGACGGTCAAAAATTCCGGGCCGGTCGCGGCACGGATGCCTGCAAGATCATGGGCGCTGCACACAACACCGGCAAGCCCTGCAGCTTTCGCAAGCTTTGCAAGTCCCGCAGCATGGGCGCCCGTATCCATTTCCGCATCGAAGCCGGCGGCCCAGATGTCGTCGTTGGAGAGGCTGGTCAAAAGGGTCACGGCAATCAACTTGGCGCGGCCGCCCACCGCTTCCGCCGCCGCCTGCATCATGGCCATG
>JAEUMI010000343.1 GCA_016792825.1 Hyphomicrobiales bacterium | reverse complement strand
CCGAAGATGAAACCTCGACAATCGTCGGCGCGAACTTCAGGGCAAGGATTAACAGTCTGGGCTATGTCATTCTGGAGAAAGCGAAATGAGCAAATCAGCCCTTGATGCCATCCGCACCCAGGTCATGTGGAACCGTCTCATCGCCGTCGTTGAGGAACAGGCCCAATCACTGCTCCGCACCGCCTTCGGCACCATCACCCGCGAGGCCGGCGATCTTTCCGCCGGCGTCTATAATGCCGAGGGCCACATGATCGCCCAGGCCATGACCGGAACCCCGGGTCATGTGAATACCATGGCCACCGCCGTAGGCCATTTCTTCAAGCACTACCCGCAATCCACCATGAAGCCCGGCGACGTCTACGTCACCAATGACCCATGGCTCGGCACCGGGCACCTGTTCGATTACGTGATGATGACCCCGGTGTTCCTCGGCAAAAAGCTGGTGGCCTTTTTCGCCTCGACCTGCCACGTGATTGACGTGGGCGGCGTCGGCATGTCGGCCAAGGCCAATTCCTCCTATGAGGAAGGCACCCTCATTCCCCATCTGAAAATGCGGAAAGAAGGCAAGATCAACGAGGAACTGCTCGCGGTGATCCTCGCCAATTCGCGCAACCCAGTGGAAGTGCGCGGCGACCTGCTCTCGCTGGTCAGCGCCAATGATACGGGCACGCGCCGCCTCATCGAGATGATGACGGAGTTCAAGCTCACGAGTTTGGAGCCGTTAGCACAACACATTCTCACCACTTCTGAAAAAGGCGCGCGCGAAGCCATCAAGGCCATGCCGGAAGGCGAATGGTCCTATGAGATGCCGCTTGATGGCTATGAAGGGCCGATCACCATCAAGTCGAAACTCACCATCAAGAATGGCAAGATAACCATTGATTTTACCGGCACTTCAGCCGCTTCCATCTTCGGCATCAATTCTCCCCGCACCTATACCCATGCCTATTCCGTCTTCGGCCTCAAGGCGGTGATTGCGCCGCATGTGCCCAATAACATCGGCTCGCTCTCATGCTTTGATCTCGTGACTGAGCCGGGCACTTGCGTTGATCCCATCAGGCCCAGCCCCGTGACCGCCCGCCACGTCATTGGCCAGATGCTGGCCGACGCCGTGTTCGGTTGCCTCGCGCAAGCATTGCCCGGAAAGGTGCAGGCGGAAAGTGCGGGCTCCATCTGGATCCTCGGGTTGAACAGCGCCCATGGCCGCGTGCCCGCCCATGAAACGGCCAAAGCCAAGGAGTTCGGCGTGATCAGTATTGCGCTCGGCGGCATCGGCGGCAGGCCCGGCAAGGATGGACTCGCCACCACCGCCTTCCCCTCAGGTATCGGCGCCATCCCCATCGAAGTCACCGAAAACCAGTGCCCGCTCTACTTCAAGCGCAAGGAATATCTGACGGACAGCGCCGGCGCCGGCGAATGGCGCGGCGGTCTTTCCCAGACGATCGAAATCGCCAACCGCGAAAAAGCCCCCTTCACCATTTCCGCCGCAACCTTCGACCGCATTAAATATCCGGCGAAGGGGCGCGACGGCGGCGGCCCCGGCGTGAAAGGTGTTGCGCGGCTGGGAAGCGGCAAGGCAATCCCCGACAAGGGCATCCATGTCATCCCGACCGGCGACAGCCTGGTGGTCGAACTCCCCGGCGGCGGCGGATTTGGTGATGCGCAAAAACGTTCCAGGGCGCTCGTCGAGGCCGATGTTAAGTCAGGGGTCGTGAGTCCGGAAGCGGCGGAAAGAGACTACTTTTTCGCAGGCTGAATTTTGTTCGAAAAATTTCCTATAATCTAAAGCATTAGACCAATCTTCTTGGACAATTTACGGTTGCTCTAGATCTAACTGCGAGATAAGCTTTGATTCCTCTTAGTTGGGTTCGCTTGTGAGTGAATATTCAAGCTAACTCTATGCCGGGTGTATAGCCAGGCTGAAGGAGATTGCACGACATTCGCCGACGGAGTTCTAAAATTCTCCGGTTCGGCGATAGAGCTCGAACCGGAGAATTTTAGAACTCCGTCTTGCTCAAAGTAAGAGGATTAATGAGCCATCCGTTTTCACATCCAAGTGCAAAATCACTTTTGAAACGGGTGGCTCAACTTTTCAAAGCAACCGATACGTACATTCTAAAGGATAGTGACCTGCCATTGAAGATTTCCTCCACGTAGATTTAGAGTCCGGCCCTGAAGAAGGAGGCGGACGATGAAGAGGAAGCGGTTCACGGAAGAGCAGATCATCGGGATCCTGCGGGAGCATGAGGCGGGTGCCAAGGCCGCTG
>JAEUMI010000330.1 GCA_016792825.1 Hyphomicrobiales bacterium | reverse complement strand
CCCCGCCACCTTCATCCCGAAGGCATACACAAACGCCACCTCTTTCAGCCGGTCAAAGCGTCCCGAGGCGCCGCCGTGGCCCGCACCCATGTTGGTCTTGAACAGCAGCAGGTTGCCGTCGGTCTTGAGCTCGCGCAGCCGCGCCACCCATTTCGCCGGCTCCCAATAGGTGACGCGTGGATCGGTCAATCCGCCAACCGCCAGAATATTGGGATAGGCCTTGGCCTCCACCCGGTCGTAAGGTGAATAGGAAGCAATCGCTTCATAGGCCGTCTTGTCCTTGATCGGGTTTCCCCACTCCGGCCATTCCGGCGGGGTCAGCGGCAGCGTGTCGTCCAGCATGGTGGAGAGCACATCGACGAAAGGCACCTCCGCCACGATGCCACGGAACAGGTCCGGCGCCATGTTGGCAACCGCGCCCATCAGCATGCCGCCGGCACTTCCGCCCTGCGCCACGATATGGCCTTTGCTGGTGAAGCCCGCCTTGATCAGGTGTTCGGCACAGGAAATGAAATCGCGGAAGGTATTGTTCTTGTGTTCCAGCTTGCCGGTCTTGTACCAGCGCCGCCCTTTTTCCTCGCCGCCGCGAATGTGCGCGATGGCATAGATGAAGCCGCGGTCGACCAGCGACAGAATGTTGGTGTTGAAGCCCGCCGGAATGCTGATGCCATAGGAGCCATAGCCGTAAAGCCAGAGCGGTGCGGTGCCATTCAGCGGGGTTGATTTCCGGTAGAGCAGGGTTACCGGAATGAGTTCGCCGTCATGGGCCGGCGCCAGGATCCGCCGCGTCACATAATTGGCCGGCTCATGCCCGCTCGGCACTTCCTGGGTCTTGCGCAGGACGCGTGTGCGGTCGCGCATGTTGTAGTCGTAAACCTGCGACGGCGTGGTCATCGAGGAATAGGAAAAGCGCAGGATATCCGTGTCAAATTCCCGCATCTCGCCAAAGCCCAGCGAATAGGCTTCTTCGTCGAAGGCGATGCTATGCTCCTCGCCAGTTGCCATGTCGCGCACCACAATGCGCGGCAGGGCGTTCTCGCGCTCCATGCGGATGAGCCAGTTCTTCAGAACGATGCTGCCGACGATCAGGCAGCCCTCCCGGTGCGGGATCAGATCAACCCAGTTTTCCGGGCGGGGATCAGCCAGCGGCGCGGTTACGATCTTGTAGTCTTCCGCCCCATCCGCATTGGTCTTGATGATGAACCGGTCATTCCAGTGCTCCAGGTCATACTCAAGCCCGGTCTTGCGCGCTGCGATCAGCTTCGGTGCGTCCAGCGGCCGCTCCGCGTCAATGATCCAGTTTTCGCTCGTGTCGTGATCATGGCTGCTGATCACGATGAAGCGTTCCGAATTGGTCATGCCGACGCCGGAAAACAGCCCGGTGTCTTTCTCTTCGTAAACCAGCCGGTCCGCCGCCTGGGGCTGGCCGAGAATGTGATGATAGGTTTTCAGCGGCCGGTGGTTTTCATCCTGCTCCGTATAGAAGAAGCTCCCGCCATCGGCAGCCCAAACGGCTTCACCTGCCGTATTATGCAGGATGTCCGCATGATCCGTGGCCGTTGCCAGGTCGCGCACCCGCAACTCATAAAATTCCGAGCCCTTGTCGTCGAAGCTCCAGGCGGCCAGGGTCTGGTCCGGAGAAATCGCGATGCCGCCAAAGCGGAAATATTGGGTTCCCTTGCTCAGTTCATTGCCGTCCAGCAGAAGCTGTTCCGGCCCCGACATATCCCTGAGCTTGCGGGCAAAGCGCGGCTGCTGCCCGCCGGTGATGAAGGAGGTGTAGTAGGAATAGGCCCCGTCCGGTGCGGGAACCGACGAGTCATCCTCCTTGATGCGGCCCTTCATCTCGGCAAACAGGATTTCCTGCAATTCCGCCGTGTCCGCCATCACCGCTTCATGATAGGCATTTTCGCCTTCCAGCACGGCGCGGATGTCCTGCGGAAGAAGTGATGGATCATGCATCACTTCCTGCCAGTTGTCGGCTTTCAGCCAATGGTAGTCATCGCGCTTCTCGAAGCCGTGCCAGGTTTCAATACGGGGGCGCTTTTCCGCTGTGGGCGGCCTCACATTCGCGATGTTCATTCTAAGCCTTGTTGGGATTGAATTTGAGCGCCGCGCCATTCATGCAATAGCGCAG
>JAEUMI010000322.1 GCA_016792825.1 Hyphomicrobiales bacterium | reverse complement strand
GTGTTCCAGCTGCGGCCGGACGACCGGATGATCCGCAGCATGCGGATCGAGGCGCGGGGCGGCACGGTTGACATCCAGAGCGTGCGGCTGGTTTACCGCAATGGCGAGCAGGAGCGCTACCGCATCCGCGAACGGCTGCGGCCGGGGCAATCGACCGGGATCATCCGCAAGCAGAACCGCGGGCCCTTGCGCGCGGTTGAAGTGCGCTACATTCCGCAGGGCCAGGTGACCCTGGTGCTGCGCGCAAGTGCTGGCGGCGGGGGGGGCGGCGAGCCGCCGCCGGTTGCCACCTGGAACGAGCTGGGCTGCAAGACCGTGGGCTTCCTCATCGACCGCGACAGGGTGAACGTGAGCTCGGAGGATTTCTACCGGGCGCTGCGCCTGCGCTCCACCGGCCTCGACATCGAGATGCTGGACATGAACGTGCGCTTCGCCAATGGCCAGACGGACTCCTACCGGGTCAATACGGTGATCCGCTCGGGCGAGCGCTCGCGGCCCATTGATCTCAGGGGCGAACGCCGCCGCATTTCCAGCATCGAATTCATCTACCGCTCACTGGGGATTTCCACCCAGAAGACAAAGCTCTGCGTTGACGGGCTGCAGATCGAGCGCGACGACGAGTAATCACGCGGCCTATTTCAGCTCGGACATCGAGGTGATCATGTGGGTGGCGAGGCCGTAGTCGATGGCTTCGCGGCCGGAGAGCCAGAAGTCGCGGTCGGTGTCCTTTTCGATTTTCTTGAGGGGCTGGCCGGTGGCCTCGGCGAAAAGCTTGTTGAGGCGTTCGCGCATCAGCATCATTTCCTTGGCCTGGATGCCGATGTCGGTGACCTTGCCGCCGACGCCGCCTGAGGGCGCGTGAAGCAGGAAGCGGGTGTTGGGCAGAATGTAACGGTCCTTCTTGTCGGCGGCGATGTAGATCAAGGCGCCGGCGCTGGCGACCCAGCCGGAGCCCAAAACGCGGACACGCGGCTTGATGAACTTGATCATGTCATGGATCATGTCGCCGGATTCCACATGGCCGCCGGGGGACGAGATGATCATGGTGATGGGATCATTGCCGGCCTGGGCCAGGGCAAAGAGATTGACGCAGACGCGCTCGGCCATGGTGTGGTTGATTTCGCCGGTGACCATGACGATGCGCGAGTCGAAATAATGCCTGTCGACGAGGCGGGAATTCTTGATGCTCGGCGGGGCGGCATCGTCCTCCTCATCGGCGAGGCGGGAGGAGGGAGCGGCGGCATTCGGATTGGGCATTCTTGATCTCGCTGGTTTTGAGGGGATTCGGAGGAGATATAGGGGCTGGCGGAGTGATTGTCATCCCGTGGGTAGTGCGTTTTTCCCTCTCCCCTTGAGGGAGAGGGTGGCACTCACGTAGTGAGTGACGGGTGAGGGGTGTGTTTGATGCAATTGAGTGGTGGCCGCGAAGGCCCCCTCATCCGGCGCGTTCCGCGCCACCTTCTCCCTCGAGGGGAGAAGGGCAAGGGTGGGCATGGCTTCGCCGTTGGTGGAAACGGTTATGCCGTTTCCGGGGCAGGCGAGAAGCGAAGGGTTGCGTGAACGCAGCCTACGCAGAAGTGCCGGTCGTGACGTCCGGCGGGTGACGCAAACTGCGCCCACGCTTTTGCGGCGGTTTCGGCTTCCGGTTCGTACTTCGGCCCTGTCTTCTTCAGACTGCCTAACTGCCTTGCGGCGCGCGGGTCTTAATGCCCGCGGATCTTGCCGGAAACTCCCGAGCGCGAGGTGTTCGTCCCACCCCGCCCGCAGGCGCCACATCCACCCCATCAAAGCCACCGTCGCGACCGAGACCCCTTCCGGGATGGACAGATAATTCCTAGTACATAGGAATATACCTGTCAAGGATTAAAATGATATTTTTTGTTCCTTGCCGGAGTAGCTTGCGACTTATAACGTTATGCGTTATATAGAGCCATGATCCGGAGTTTTGCGGATAAGGAGACAGAACGGATTTGGCAAGGCTTGCGGTCGCGCCGGCTGCCACCTGACATTCAGGAGGCCGCGCTTCGCAAGCTGCAGATGGTTGAGGCGGCGGCCGAAGTCACCGACTTGCGGGTGCCGCCGGGCAACAGCCTGGAGGCCCTCAAGCGGGACCGTAAAGGGCAATGGTCAATTCGTATAAATTCCAAGTGGCGTATTTGCTTCAAGTGGAGAGATGGGCATGCTGAAGACGTTGAAATCTGCGACTACCACTAGGAAGAGCGAATTTCTTCATGTGGCTACAGTTGGTGAAATCCTGCTGGAGGAGTTTCTCAAGCCCATGGATATTTCACAGAATGCCCTGGCCCGGGCCATTGGCGTGCCGCCCCGCCGCATCAATGAGATTGTTCTGGGCAAGCGCGCCGTTACGGCTGACACGGATTTGCGCCTGACACGCTACTTCGGGCTGAGCGAAGGTTTCTTCCTGCGCCTGCAGATGGACTACGACTTGCGGATGCAGAAACGTGAAATGACTGAAGCCTTGAAGGCTATCAGGCCACGGGCGGCATAGGGCAGGGAGCAAGCTGCGGCGTTCAGTCGGAATAGACGTGTTTGGGGAATTTGAATTCGAGGTGGGGGCTGGGGGCTTCGGGGCCGCCTAAGGCAAGGGTGGCGCGGCGGAGTTCGGCGATTGCGGCGTTGCGGTCGGGCAGGCGCGCCAGGGCCTCGGGCGTGATCGGTTCGCCCACCGAGACTTTCACGCTGCTTCCCATGCGGCGCACGGATTCGCGGAAGAGGAGGGCGATGCGGAGCGCGTAATTGGTGTGGCTCAGGATCTGGAAGGCTCTCGAATTCTGGCCGTGGAAATAGACCGGCACGACGGTGACGCCGGGCAGCCTTGCCAGCTTGCCGACGAAGGGATGCCAGGCGTATTCCACGGCGGGGCCGCGGAACGGGCGCTGGATGGTGGCCACGCTGCCGCCGGGAAACACCACGAGGGCATGGCCGAGGTTCAGCCAGTTCACCGCGCGCCGCCTGGTGGCCATGGTGGTCGCCTGGGCTTCCTCGGTGCCGCCGAAATCGACGGGCAGCAGATAGTCGCGGGCTTCCGGCGGCTGGCACAGCAGGCTGTGGGTCATGATCAGCGTATCGGCGCGCACGTGCGTGGCGAGGTGGCCCATGGCGAGGCCATCGACCACGCCGAAGGGATGGTTGGCCACGAAAAGCACGGGGCCTGAGCGCGGGATTTTTGCGAGCGCCGCGCCGTCCATGTCAAGGCGCAGGTTCAGCAGCCGGAGGCCGGCGGCGAAAATGTTTTCATGGGGATGGGGATATTCGGCCCAGGCGCGGTAGAGCCGCTCCAGCCGGGGCTGGCCGGTGAGCCGCTCGATCAAACGGATGACGAGGCGCTGGGGCAGCCCATGTTCCTTCCGCGAATAACTGAAATGGACGGGCGGGGCGGGCTCTTCGTGGAGGT